>DASVOW010000556.1:0-7214 GCA_036383155.1 Ktedonobacterales bacterium | reverse complement strand
CGCCTGTAAACTGCCGATACACCGCCCAGGATAGGGCAGGATGCAGAGAAGGTGCAGTGATTACCTGACGATGATCACTGCACCGCGATGACAGGGGCCGGGCATGATGCCGGTCTCAATCATGCTGACGCACGATGCTTGCGGATGACCTTGACGCCTTCGAACCACAGAATGCTGGCGAATCCAGCGGCGAGGCAAATGACCAGGTCGTTGAGGTGGAGAAAGGCAAAGCCGAAGAGCTCGCGCAGGAACGGCACGTACAATACCAGGGCGAGTAGCGCAAGCGCTCCACCGATGATCCACCACAGCATCGGGTTCGATGTGCGGAGCGTGCTCAGGATGGTACGCGTCTGGGAGCGGTTTGTGAGCACCAGTGCAAGATTTGCGATGATCAGTGTCGTGAATGTCAGGGCACGGATCTCTCCCTCAGGCGAGCCGAGGCTAGCTGAGAGGCGGAACACTGTCAGAACAATTGCAAGGATACTGGCACCTTGCAGCAGGCTGAGGGTGACTGTCGCGCGTGTAAATAGCGGAATCTTGGGGTTTCGTGGTGGGCGGCGCATGATGTCAGCTTCTTCGGGCTCAGCCTCGAATACGATGGAGCTGGCGGGATCGATGATGAGCTCCAGAAATACGATTTGGATGGGCATCAAAACCAACGGCCAGCCGAATAAGACTGGTAACAGGGCCATTCCCGCGATAGGTACATGTATCGCGAGGACATACGACATGGCCTTGCGCAGGTTGTCAAAAATGCGCCGGCCCATACGCACTGCGCGCACTATTGATGAGAAATCATCGTCGAGGAGCACCAGCGCGGCAGCCTCGCGCGCTACGTCCGTGCCGCGCCCGCCCATGGCGATCCCGATATGGGCAGACTTGAGCGCCGGTGCGTCATTTACTCCATCGCCTGTCATGGCCACAATCTCGCCGCGTGCCTTGAGCGCCTCCACGAGACGTAGTTTCTGCTCCGGTACGACGCGCGCAAAGATGTTTGTGGTGGCAATACGCTCGTGCAGGGTCGCATCGTCCATCGCATTCAGCATCGGCCCTGTGATGTATGCCTCTGCGTGCTCGAGACCAACTTGTCTGGCAATGGACTGCGCGGTGCCTGGGTAGTCTCCAGTGATCATGATGATACGAATGCCTGCGCTATAACACTCGCTTACCGCCGCCGGAACCTCTGGACGCACGGGGTCGGCAAGCCCAATCAGCCCGACTAGCTCGAACGCGAAGTCGGCAGGATTATCTGGAAGCGTTGGGCCGCTATATTGCGCTTTCGCGACGCCGAGGACGCGTAGCCCGCCCTCCACCATGTCGGCAACATGCACCGCCACGTCGGCGCTCTCGCTCTGCCCGAGGTGGCAGAGCTCCGCAACGGCCTCCGGCGCTCCTTTCACTGCTACAACAGCGTGCTTGTTCTGAGGTGTTTCCCAGACGCGGGTGACGGCTAGCAACTGTGGTGTCAAGGGATATTCGCGCGCAAGGATCCACTCGTCGTGCGAGTGGCTACCGTCGGGGAGTGCGGCCTTCGCGAAGGAGGAGATAGCCTTTTCCATAGGATCAAATGGGTCGCTCTGGCTTGCCAACATGCTGTATTCGGCGAGTTGATGGAACTGTGAAGGGAGTGGTTGGTCGGCGGGCTGCCCTAACTCGAGAGTGGCACCTTGGGCGAAGAGGCGGCGTACCGTCATGCGGTTCTGTGTGAGTGTTCCTGTCTTATCCACGCAGAGGACGGTAGCTGCACCGAGTGTTTCAACGGTGGGGACACGTCTGGTGAGCACGCGCTGCTGTGCAAGACGCCACGCGCCGAGGGAGAGGAAGATCGTGAGCACGACGGGAAACTCTTCGGGGATGACCGACATTGCCAGTGCGATCCCGGCGAGTATACCTTCCAGCCACTGCCCACGGAGTAGCCCGTAGCCGACCACGAGCACAGCACAGAGGAAGAGGCCCCAGATAGCGAGAAAGCGCACCACGCGACCGGTTTCTCGCTGAAGCGGCGTTTTCTCGACCTGCGTTTCCTGAAGTGCGTTGCCAATCTTGCCCATTTCGCTGCGGGGTCCGGTCGCCAGCACTTCGGCGATACCTCGACCCTGGACTATGAGCGTGCCCGAGTATACGAAGGGCTGATCATCACCGCCTGGCCTTCCCATCGTCTCTTTGCCGATCTCGCCAGTCGCGTTCGTGTTGGTGGCTTTTCGCACTGGCACTGACTCGCCTGTCAACAGCGACTCATCGGCGGTCAGATTTATGCTCGATCGAAGGATGGCGTCGGCGGGTACGCGGTCGCCTTCAGAGAGCACGAGCATGTCGCCTCGCGCCACCTCGCGCCCGGCTATGCGCTCCTGCTTGCCGTCGCGGATGACGAGCGCGCGTGGGCTTGAGAGATCGCGGAGGGCCTCAAGCGCCCGCTCCGCCCTGCGTTCCTGGACGAGCGTGATACCGATGACCAGGAAGACAGAGGCGAGTAAGGCCAGCGCCTCTGTGATGTCGCCTAGCAAGAGGTAGATCAGGCCACCGGCAACCAGCAGGACGAACATTGGCTCGCGAATGACTTCGAGGATGGTGGCGATGAGTCCACGCTTATTTGTGGACGGGAGCTCGTTATAACCTTCCGCGCGTAATCGATGTGCTGCTTCTCGCTCTGATAGCCCCGAAATCTCCACCAGATTGGTATCCTGTTCGAGCATGTCACACCCCGTCTCCTGGGCTGGTTGGAGCGGCGAGCTGCCTCACGGCAACGTTGCGTTCGTGCCATTTAGAGTGAGTTATAGCATTGTCTCGTGCCAATCACATATGTGTGCGCGCACTACACATCAGCATCACACGTATCAGATCACTCCGCGACACCACCAGCTCGCGAGTTCCTATTCCCCGCTGTTCGTGAAGAACGGTGTGCATAATTCTTTCTGATCGCTTAATTGTGCCAGTGAGACGTCATTGTGACATTCTGGCTTGCGCTTGTGAGATAGGAGTGAGGGCGAAGGGCTACGCTTGCAGCAGTGAATGGAATCTGCCACCTGAGGACCCTTCGGGGCATTCAGCGGAAGCATCAGGTGCCCAGTGGTATGTGTCGGTGGCATGTGGACCGGACGACATCACAGTGACGCCATATCTGGTCTGAGCGGCTGTGGTTACGCCCAATCCAGGTAGCGATAATGTATCTAGCCGCACCTGCTTGCAGGTGCGGCGGGAACATATCATCTGCCTGGCTTAGGACACAGGGTGAGCTGATGCGCTGAATGTGTGAGCGTGAGGAAGTAGGACGCTTAGGAGCGACGGGTCGGCCTCCGCGTCGGCCGGACCGTCGCTCTATATCGCTGCTGCTCATGGCATAGCACGGCAGGCATACAGCACTGACGATGGGGATGGCTTCTACTGCGGTGGCAACCTCCGGCTCCATTGGTGATGCGTGATCACGCGGCCATCGTCAGTTGTTGTCAGCAAAACGATGTGCCAAGGCTGCTTCTTGAGCCAGACAATGATGGTGACAGCAAGCGCAAGGAGCGCTGCCAGGGCGGTCACGGCAAGCAGTGTATCGGGCATTTCACGGCGGAAGAGCTGCACCAAGTATTCGTCTTGATAGGCGACGTGATATCCTTGCCGCTGCCAGTGGGTCATGGCTTGATCTAACGCCAGTGAAGGTGTGTCTGCGGCTTGTTGCATTGACGTTACTCCGCTGTGGTGGACAGCTCACTATTGGGCGACGGCCGAGGTGATGCGCCGTTGGGAGCGGTTCTTTCGTTTCTCCTCAACGGCGCTTGAATTGCATCAACTCGTGGTTGTCGCATGCCGTGCGCCCGCTTACTGCCCGATAGCCGCGCTCCAGTGGCGACCCAAGAGGAGAATGTCTGCCATACGATCCTAGTTCCTCTGTTGCAGCGACACTGCCAATGCAGTGTTGTTTAAGAACTATGCGTCATACCAGTCCTAGATGGTATGAGCTACCGAGCCAGCAGGACCCTGTTGGATATGGAGCCTCCAGTGTGCGCTCCATTATGATGCCGCTTCTTCGCGTAACGTCAAAGGGCAGTTCGCTGGCGCTTGCCTGGGACATGCGCCCAGGAAGGGTGGATCCACCTTGGGCTCTTTCGCTCACCGACTGCGGTTATTGCTGTGGCCTTCCGCGGAGGCCCATCCGGTCAGTCTCGTATTCAGGCATCTGTGTGGCACATTTATCCTCTGACGGATACGATTGTCGCTTCACTGCTCCATCGCCGACAAGCAGATGATGTGCTCGTTGCAGTCCTGCGGTACGGTGGCTTCGCGCAAGCCGGCAGAAAGCAACGGCGATGTCGCCTAGGGCGGGGAGCGGATCACGCACGTCGAAGACAGAAAACACGGTCGGGCCTACGAGCGAGCGTAAGTAGCTCCAGGGGCTGGCGATCCCTGCTCTTGCTTCGAGCCATCCTGCGGGGATATCGGTCAACGCACGTATCCAGCGGTAGCCGTACGCTGGAACAGCAGTTGGGATGGGGTGACCGAGCAGATCACAGTAATGGATGTAGGGGAAATCCAGGCCGGAGGCAATGCAAAGGGTGTGCCAGCTCCAGGGACGAACGTTGATATCGAGCAGCTTATATTGCCCATCGCGGGCATCGTATTTGAACTCGACCTCGACCATGCCTGAGATGCCGAGGATGCCTAGCAACCGCTCGGTAGGTTGGAAGAGCTCCGGCACCTCAATTGCCTCGACGAAGGTGCTGCTCAGACCGTAATCGATCGGATACTGGCGGGTGCGCCTCGCCGACATGGCGAGGAGCATTCGGCCTTCGTGGCTGTAGGCCGCAACGGAGAACTGCGCATGCCCATCCCCCGGGATGACCTCCTGGACCATTATCTCGTCAGGATCAATCATCTGCGCAGCGAGACGATACTGGCCGACTAGTGTCTCTTGGGTGTCTGCAGGGAGAGCCTTTAGCCGTAGGGCATGCTGAAAGCAGATCGATCTCGCTGGCTTGAGGATGGCTGGGAACCCGATGTCCATCGTCTTGAGGTCATCCTCGCAGGTTGGATACCAGGTCGTCGGGTACGGCACACCCACTTGATGCGCCATGCGATGCGTCAGCCGTTTATCGGCCGCCCATCGGATGACGTTCCAATCCTGGGTAGCCATCCGATAGAGGCCCGTGAGTGCATGGGTGTTGCGCGCCACGAATTCAACTGCATCGTCTTGCACGGGAAACAGAATCCACTGTTCCAGATGGTCGCGTAGGGCGAGCTCAAGCAGAAGATCGACGAGGGGGCGACCGTCTAGCGGGCCATGCCAGTGCACCCGCTTGATCACGTAGCGCGAGAACCAGGCTGATCGAGGCACATTGTCGAGCACGACGATGGGTATGCCACGTCGTCCGAGGCTCCGTGCGACGCCAAGCGCTTTGAAGTCGCTGCCCAGTAGAACGACACCAGGTGTCGCTACGTGTGATGACATGACAGTGCTCCTCACAGTGCTCTTTTACAATGGACATGTCTATCGATATGTGCGAGGGGATGCAGCTTATCTGCAGTCGGCGAGGTGGCGTCTGATTTGACGTCCAGCTACACCGGCTCCCGTGACGAATCTGCAGATCGGCCCAAAGTTGTACCCTGCCAGCGCGCCGACGAAGTGCAAACCTGGGATGGATGACTCGAACCAGTCTGTCTGGACCGGATAGCCAAGCCGTACTTCGAGCTTCGCAAGCAGTGCAGGATCGATGAATGCCAGTTTCTGTACATCGGGGCGGTAGCCAGTTCCCAAGAAGAGGTAATCAACCTCGCGCACGGTCCCATCAGTAAGCTCGAGGCGTACTCCACCGTCTTGGGTAGTGGCACGGGAGATCTGTGTATGAGCGGTCAACCGCACTCGCCCTTCGACCCTCGGGCGAAGCCACTGCGCGCCTGCGGGGCGGAGGGCACGCGTGGCAGCCTTGGCGCGTGCCTTCTCGGGGAGCCGGCTGAAGAAGAGCGGGAGCGCGCACAGCCAGTTGATCCCGGGGGGGCCTACGTCGCTGGGGGGGTAGAAAATGCGTTTGGCGGGGCCGGTGCGGTCGTAGAGCCTGCGGTCGATCCAGTTGATCGGGCCGCGGGCGATCACCTCGACGTCAGCGCCAGCTTCATGCAGCAGAGCAGCATGCTCCAGTCCGCTCTGGCCACTCCCTACTACGACTACGCGGCGCTCACTAAACCGAGTGAAGTCGTTGGCGTCCTGAGTATGTGATGCACAGCTTGGTGGCAGGTCACGCGCAAATGCTGGGATCTGAGTGAACGAGGAGATGCCGATGGCGACGATGATGTGATCCGCCTTGACTGTATTCCCGTCTGCCAGCTCGATGCGAAAACGTTTGCCATCGCGTGCCACAGTTTGTACGTCGGTGGGCTCGATATCAGGAACGGCATGCTGCTGGAACCACTGTGCATAGTTGAGAAAAAGTGGCAGCGGAATGGGCTCCTGGCGAGGTAAATTGGCTGTGGCGATGTAGCGGTTGAGGCTGTAGTTGCCATGGGGATCGGAGAGAGTTGTGGCGCTCCAGACCGACTTCAGATACATCCCCGATGGCATGCTTTTCCAGAACTCCATAGGCTTGCCAAAGACGCGGATCGGAATGCCCTGCTCTCTCAGGTGTGCGGCCACAGAAAGGCCATAGGGACCAGCACCAATAATGACCGTACCTGAATCACTGCTCATCAGGAGGCTCTCCTTTCAGATTGGCCGATGGGGCGAGAGAAATAGAGCGCATCGGCCGCGAACGTGCGACGCGATACAAAGATGGTTGTGATAGTGTTCCTCCTAGTGCTAGGTATCTGCCAACTTCATGTAGCTCCTTGCGCCAGCACCAAAAGACTAAAGCCGCCGAGCAAGCGAGCAGCAAAATTCTGGTGCACGGCAAACAGTGCTCTCCTTGGCCAGAGCAGTAGCTTCCTCGAGAGCACCGTGGTAGGCAGCTCGATGGCTCGTCGCGTATAGAAGGAGTCGAGCACGACGAAACCTGCGTCGCGCAGCGACTGGAGGGCAATTTCCGCAGTGAAATAGTGGATGTGGCCGTACTCTGCACGGACTTTGAGCAATCCGCCCGGCCGTACCACTGTCTGCACTGATACATCCAGCGGAATATGGAAGATCGTGTAGTTGCTCCGCAGCTTGATCGCACGTAGAAAGGTGAAGTAGTCTTCGAGATGTTCGATCACATCAAGGACCAGGAGCAGATCGAAGTGTACCCCTTCTTCCTCCCGGA
>DASVOW010000555.1:0-5612 GCA_036383155.1 Ktedonobacterales bacterium | reverse complement strand
GCGGTTAGACTCCGCCAGATCGCCCTCGTCGTTGCGCACAAGCAGCGTCTTCACGTTCTTGAAGACCCAGAATTGCTCCGCGTCGAGGGCCTTCGCCAGCGCGTCGAGCTCCCCGTCGTGGCGGATGAAGGTAGCCGTCGCCCCACTGGGGTGAGTGTAGACGACCTCGAAGTTCTCTGACATCCACCGTCTCCTCGATCTACTCTCCGGCCTATATCGACGCGAAAAATGGGCTCTTAAGCCCTCTCCGCATCGTGCCCCGACCCTTCAAAGCCGTGAGCGCCCAGGCCAAAGACTCTACGTACGCACGCTCGCGCCTGGCGAACGTTATTATCTCTGCTGACAATCCACATTATTCTAGCATCGGAGCGCCGCGAAGACTAGCGAAGAAGCCTTACAACACCCTTACAGAAGGGGCGAGAGCGGCTATTCCCGGCTAGCGGCACCGTCGCTGCGGCCCTCACGCTCCTCGACCAGCTCGCGCACCGCTTCGAGATCGGTCTGCACGCCGCGCATGCGCAGGGCGATCCAGCCCAGGTAGGCCAGCAGCGCCACCCAGACTACGGCGTACGCGACCACCAGATAGACGACGTTAGCGCCTTGCATGGTGTGTATTCCTTTCTATTCCAGCTCGACGCGCGCCCGCAGCCGCTGCACCGCACTCTGCATCTTCTGCAGACGGTATGCCTGCAGCAGCAGGAACGCGTAGAGCAGTGTGAACGTCACGAGCGCGATGAACAGCGCCGTCAGCATCTCAGGCGGCAGATTGGGCTTGGCGGTGCCCACCGCCACGATTGGCTGTGGGTGCAGCGTGTTCCACCACGTCACCGACAAATGGACGATGGGGATATCGACGAAGCCGATGATGCCCAGCACCGCCGCCGAGCGCGCCCCGCTGGCCGAGCGCCCCGTATACGAGCGCAGCAGCAGGTAGCCCACGTAGATGAACCACATGATCAGCGTCGTTGTCAGGCGCGCATCCCATGCCCACCACGTGCCCCAGATCGGCCGGCCCCAGAGCGACCCGGTGATCAGCACCAGCGTGGTAAAGATCACGCCGACCTCGGCGCTCGCCCGCGCCAGCAGGTCCCAACGCTCATCTTTGCGCCAGAGATAGCCGATGCTGGCGACGAAGACCATGAAGAACGCCAGATAGGCCAGCCACGCCATCGGTACATGCACGTAGAAGATGCGCTGATTATCGTTGGTCAGCACATCCGTCGGCGCATAGATGAACGCCGCCCAGATCGTCAGCAGCACGCCCACCAGCGTCGCGCCGCCCAGCACGTACTCGCCGTAGCGACGCACCGGCTCGCGCACCGGCTCCAGCCAGCCAAGCCAGCCCGGCAATGGGCGTCGTGCCTGCACGTCCGGCGGCGCTCCCGCCGGGCGCGAACCCGCAAGTTGCATACGTCTTCACTCCTCGATCACGTATTGGAAAGTGATCGCCGAGATACTGAGAAAGATTACATCAAAAGCCGCGATCAGCCCCAGCCAGGGCGCGTCTCCGGCGACCGGACTGATCAAGCCCTGCGTCGCCTTTACCGCGCCGATGACCACCGGCACGATCAGCGGAAAGACCAGCAACGGCAGAAGCACCTCGCGCGCCCGCGTATTGGCCGCCACCGCCGAGAATAGCGTCCCCACCGACGCGATGCCTACCGTGCCGAGCAGCACAATAGGAACGATCATGCCGGTCACGATTGGCAGATTGTAGAGCGCGGCGAAGATGGGCACCGCCACCACCTCGACCGCGCCAATGAAGATCAGATTACCCAGCAGTTTTGCCAGATAGACCGCCTTGCGGTCCACCGGGCAGAGCAGCAGGCGGTCCAGCGAGCCATGCTCTTGCTCACTCGCCAGCGTGCGCCCCAGCCCAAGGATGCTGGCGAAGACGAAGGCGATCCACAGTGCGCCGGGCGCGACCGCCGTCTTGTTATCCACGCGCAGATCGAAGGCGAAGTTGAAGACAACCAGCACCAGCAGCGCGAAGAGTCCCATCGACATCCACACCTGGCGCGTGCGCAGCTCGCAGCGCAGATCTTTCCACAGGATCGCCGCCGTCTGGTCCCAGAAGAGGCGCAACGTGCCCGCCAGCGGCTCGCTGGCGCGGCTACTCTGCGTCTTTGGCAGTGTCGTCGCCTTCATCGCGTCCGTCCCTTCGTACCGGCGTAGAGCGCGCGAACCGCCGCGACATCCAGCTCCGCCGATGGGCCGGCGTACGCCACGCGACCGCCCACGATCGCCAGCGTCTCATCGCTCATGCGCAGCCCGCGCTCGATCTGGTGCGTGGTGAAGATGGTCGTCTGCCCGTCCGCCGCACGCTCGGCGATCAGATCCGCCAGCAGCGCCGACGCATCCTCATCCAGCCCCGTATCCGGCTCGTCGAGCAGCAGCACCTCCGGCGCGTGCAGGATGCCCCGCGCCAGCGCCAGCCGCTGCAATTGTCCCCGCGAGAGGGTGCGCACGCGGTCGCGCGCTTTGGCGCGCAGCCCCACACGGTCGAGCAGCGCCCGCGCCCGTGTCTTGCCATCGCGCAGGCCATACATCCGCGCAAAGAAGAGTAAATTCTCCTCGACGGTCAGATCCTCGTAGACGTGGGGCTGGTGGCCGACATAGCCGATCACGCGCCGCACCAGATCGGCGTCGCGCTGCACATCGAGCCCCGCCACAAACGCTTCACCGCTCGACGGTTTCGCCAGCGTCGCCAGGATGCGCAGCAGCGTCGTCTTGCCCGCGCCGTTGGGACCCAGCAGCGCCAGCGTCCCCCCAACCGGCACGGTGAAGCTCACGCCACGCAGCACGGGGCGCACGTCAAAGAGCTTGCCCAGCCCGACGGCCTCGACCGCCGCTGGCGCGGCTACCGGCTGTATCTCTGCCATCTCCGACTTCTCAGATCGCTCTGGCATCGGCTTCTCAACTGGCGATATCATACGCGCGCTCATCGGCGTTCTCCCGTGAGCGCCTGGCTCTGCTCCTCAGCCTCGATGTCCTGAGATTGCTCGTCGTGCGCCGTTGGCGCCGGAGCAGTGCGTTGTGGCTTTGCGGCGCGTGGCGGCTGGGTCTGGTCGTCCAGCAGTGCGCGCAGCGAGGCGCGGGTCTCGTCGCGCCGCCGCTGATACTCCGCGTCGGAGAGCGTCCCGGCGTCGTGGCGCGTATCGAGCGCCAGCAATGCGCGCAGCAGCCGCTTGCGCTCGGTCTCGCGCTCGGCCAGCGTCGCCTTCGCCGCGCGAGCGGGCGATACCCGCTTCGCTGGTGGGATCAGCCCCAGCGCCACCGCGAGGTCGCCGCGCCTGAGATACAGGCCGAGGGCCAGCGCCAGCAGCAGCGCCAGCAGCGTTCCGACGACGGCCAGATGCGGCACGTCGATGACGGGATCCTCGCCCGGCAGCGGCAGTCGCGTCAGGCGGAAGCTGGCAAGGTCGTCGTGCTTCATCGCATCGCGGTGCAGCGCTTGATACTGCACACCGCCAGCCGAAACCGTCGAATCCGCCGTGAAATCGCGTGCATCGACGCCGACGGACGGCACAGCCAGCACCGCCACGCGATCCGTCGGATACTCCGCTTTGTACTGGAACGTGTAATCCGTGCCGCTATACGCCACGTCGTAGGCAAAGGCGAACTGCGACTTGCCCGGCGGCACCGTCGCCTGCGCGCCAAAGCCCTTGTCCACCTGCACAATCTGCACTCCGGCAAAGCCCGCCCCCAGCGCCAGATTCGTCGCGCCGTTGGGCAGCGAGAAGCGCAGCAGGTTCATCGGCTTGCCATTGGCAGGCGTCACGTTGCCGACATACGCCGTATTGCCACTATTGACGAAGGTCAAAAACTCGCCAACCGGCACCAGCCCCTTGAGCTTATTGCTATCCGACTGAGAATTGATCAAGATGTTGGCAACGCCGATACGCAGCGCGGCGTCGCTCGTGGTCACGTCGTAGACCGTCAGCGTCACCTGTTGCGCGTTGCCCGTGTCAAAGGCGATGGCGCCGCTGGGGAAGGTGCCCCCCTGGAACGTGCTATACACCGCGTAGGTCGTCTCGCCCGTCGTGTCGAGCCCGCTGAAGCTGAAATGCCCCGCGCCGTCGGTCGTCGTCGTGGCGACATCCTGCGCCTTGCCGCGCACCACCGCTTGCAGCGTTACCCCCTGGTGCGCCACCACCGCGTTGCCGTGCGTGCCATTCACCAGCACGCCGCTAACGCTCCCCGCCGTATCGGCAGTGACAGCGCCCGCCGCCTGCGCCGTGTGCGCGAACGTCACGCTCAGCATCAGCCCGACGACGAACAGCAACGATACGCCCCAACCGGCGATCCGCCTGCTATATGACCCCTTCCTTCGCGGAGAAGGAGGTAGGGAGCCTTGTCCAGCCCAATAGCGTCGCATCATGCTACAGTCCCTTCCTGCGGCGAACCTGTGGGCCACCCTGCCGCGTCGAACGTGTAGTAGTCCCGTTTTTGCCTGCCGCGCTATCGGCAGTACCGTTGCCAGCATTGCCGTTTTTGCCGCCCTTCGGGCTATCGCTCGCGGTCAATCGCGGTTTGGTTGCGGGCGCCTGGCCGTTCTTCTTCGGCTCCTGCGTGCGCAACGCGGCAAGCTGCTGATCGATCTGTGCGTCGAGCTCCTGCTCGCGCTCGTAGCGCGTCTTGAGCGCACCCAATGCCCGCCGCTCATAGCGGTCGCGTAGCGAGGCATAATCGCCCTCGTCCAGGTTGCCCAGGCGATAGTCGAAATCAACGTCGCGCAGCGCCTGCTTCGCCAGCCGCTCGCGCTCGGCGGCGTCCGAGATGACTTCGGGCGCGAGCGCTTCACGTGCGGTGCGGTCCAGCCCCAGTAACGGATAGATCACGATCAGCAGCGCGGAGAGGCCGAGCAATACAGCGATGAGCACCGGCAGTATCATCGCACGCCTCCTTCCTCGATCTCGATCTCGCGCCGCAAGAGCGCCAGATAGCGCTCGCGTTCCGCATCGGAGAGGTCGTCGTCTTCGTCGGCGTCCTCATCCAGACTGCCGCTATTTGGTGATGCCACACCCGCTGGCTGTGGCGCCCGCCACGCGCGGGCGACAGAGCGCAACAGCACCAGCCCCGCCAGCAGCATGACGACCGGCCCCAGCCAGATCAGCAGCGTGAAGCCCTGCATCGGCGGAGTTTCGAGGATCGTGTCGCCGTAGCGCTGGTGGAACTCCTGAATGACCTGCTGCTCCGACTCACCGGCCGCGAGCTTCTGATGGATCAGGTCGCGCATCGTCTGGGCAATGGGCGACGACGAATCAGCCACCGACTCGCCATTACAGACAGGACATTGAAGTTGACGCGCCACCTCGTAGGTGCGCTGGTCGAGCGTCTTGGGCTGGGCGGCGCGCGCCACCGTCACGCCCCACACGGCGGCGACCGCCACCAGAATGAGCGCGGCGGCGAGAACCGATGGCCGGCGCATCAGCGTCTGTAGCTTCATACCGCCACCTCCACTGGCCGCGTTTTGCGAGTGGGGGCTGTCCCCTCCACCACACGCGCGGCGCTTCGGCGACGGCGCTCAGGCCACCAGCAGACGATGCCGCCGAGCAGCATCAGCACGCCACCAGTCCATACCAGCGGCACCAGCGGATTGATGAAGACCT
>DASVOW010000554.1:0-6361 GCA_036383155.1 Ktedonobacterales bacterium | reverse complement strand
CTGCGCGAGCTATTCACCGACGCAGGAGCTGGCACGATGATCGAGCCTGCGGCGCAGGCGCAATAAACAAACCGGCTGAAGAAAAGTCAAAGATCCACCCCTCCACCTCGCCAAAGTCAGGGGAAGATGGCCTGCTATATCCTGCGCCATTCATCCATCGTGTGCTAGGATTAAGAGGTGACAGTTCCCGTCCGCCGCCTCCCTCTATCAAGACCTGCTGGGGCAGCGAGACGCATAACATGCTTGGCGCCGATGCCAGGGAGGGAACACAATGGATCTACGCGGACTCCAGGTAACATGGCTTGGTCACGGCACATTCAAGCTACGCACCGCCGAAGGAAAAACACTGCTCGTCGACCCCTGGGTGCAGAATAATCCGGCCTGTCCCGCCGATCAGAAGCACGTTGGCAAGCTCGACACCATCCTCATCACCCACGGCCACTTCGACCATATCGGCGACGCGATTGCCGTCGCCCAGGAAGCGCAGCCCGAACAAATCATCAGTGTCTTTGAGATATCCCTCTGGCTGCAGCATAAAGGCGTCCAGAACACCGTTGGCATGAACAAAGGCGGTACGCTCGACCTTGGTTGGGTCAAGGTCACGATGGTGCATGCCGATCATAGCTGTGGCATAACAGATGGCGACGCCATCGTCTACGGCGGTGAAGCCGTCGGTTACGTGCTACGTTTTCCCAATGGCCTTAGCCTCTACGTCGCAGGCGACACCAATGTCTTCAGCGATATGCAGATCATCGGCGAGCTGTACAAGCCCCAAATCGCCTTTCTGCCCATCGGCGACTTCTACACCATGGGTCCGGATGAAGCGGCCTACGCTGCGAAGCTGCTCAACGTCCCTGCGATCATCCCGCTGCATTACGCCACGTTCCCAGCGCTCACCGGCGCGCCCGCTGCTCTACGCGAGCGACTGAGTGCTCTGGGGCTAAGTCAGGTCGAGGTTGTTGACCACACGCCGGGCCAGACCATCGGCTAGTCGCTGCCCATCCTGTAGCCAGACGCGTAGTATACTGAGACGTAACGTCACGACCCCTCCCCCATAGCACAGAAATGTGGACGTAGGGACAAGTGCTTGATTGACAGATGGAGATGAACATATGACAACGCTCATCGCGCGTAGCGACCATGCGTCGGTAGATGGCCCGCTCGTCGATAGCTACGGGCGACGCATCAAGAGCATGCGCATCTCCATCACCGACAAATGCAACTTCCGTTGCGTCTACTGCATGCCCGCCGAGGGACTCCCCTGGCTGCCGCGCGCCGAGATCCTGACGTACGAGGAGATTACGCGTCTCGCCCGTGTTGCCGTCGGCATCGGCATCGAGCAGATCCGCCTCACCGGCGGCGAGCCCACCGTACGGCGCGATCTGCCCGACCTCATTCGCATGCTGCGCACTATTCCCGGCCTGCGCAGTCTCAGCCTCACGACCAACGGCGTACTGCTGACCAAGTTGGCGGGTCCACTGGCCGATGCCGGCCTCACGCGCATCAATGTCAGCCTTGACTCGCTGGTGCGCGAGCGTTTCGCACAGCTTGCCCGCCGCGACGCCCTGGAGCAAGTGCTCGCCGGCCTGGAGGAGTTGGAGAAATACCCCACCATCCGCCCAATCAAGATCAATGCCGTTGCAATGCGTGGCTTCACCGAGCAAGAAGTGCTCGACTTTGCGCGCCTCGCCCGCCGCAAGCCCTATGTCATGCGATGGATTGAGTTTATGCCGCTTGACGCCGACCAGATCTGGCGTAAAGAAGATATCCTGAGCGGCGGCGAGATCAAAGCCATCATCGAGTCGGAATTTGGCCCACTCGTGCCTATCACCACGGGCGACAAAGCCGAGACCGCGCGGCGCTACACCTTTGCCGACGGCATCGGTGAAGTAGGCTTCATCAACCCGGTGAGCGAGCCGTTCTGCAAGGACTGCGACCGCATCCGCCTCACCGCCGACGGCCATCTGCGCACCTGCCTCTTCGCTCTCGAAGAAACCGATCTGCGCGCCATCCTGCGCTCCGACCAGGACGATGAGGCGCTGGAGCAGACAATTCGTGAGGCGGTCTGGCACAAAGAGCTAAAGCACTACATCGGCGACAAACGATTCCGCCGCTCGTCGCGCTCCATGTCCATGATCGGCGGCTAACGTCTCGGCGTGCCTGCACATCCGCCCCTCGCACATGGTATGCTGTGGCAGCCTCGGCTCAGTGTGCCACGTCACACATGAGCCGCAAGTACACGTACCGAGTGCATGTGCATGGAGAAACGAGGAACAATGGCGCGTGATACCCTGCCGCGTGAGCTGCTCCACAGGGCGCGTCTATTCCATCGCGCGCTCCTGACCGCGCCACGCAGCATCGTGCTAACCGGCGCCGGCTGCATGGCGCTCGCCGCCTCCAGCGACCTCGCCAACACCTTCGATGCTCCCCGCCGGGGAGGACCGTTCATCACACTGCTGCTCTTCACGACATTAGCCCTGGCGTTCGTCTTCTTCATCAGAGCCACACTCCCAACACATCCCCCCGCGAAAGCGCGGAGCAAATCCGACACGCTCCCTGGCATCCTGCGGCGCTTCCAGCCGTATCTCACCTATCTCATCCTCCTCTGGGTGCTTATCACCGCCCTGCAATCGCCCGTCATTCTGGGCCGTGGGCTGATACGTGGATTCACACAGTGGCCGCCAAGCTACGGCAGCGATGACCTCTACTACAACCATTACAACGCGACCCTCGTGCTGCACGGCGAGAACCCCTACACAGGGATACGCCTGCTAGACGAGGTCCGCTACTTCGACAAATTGGACTTCACACCGCTCGCCCGTGGACGTTTCGCCAACCCGCGCCACTATCCCTCGCGCGCCGAGATGGACGCCGTCATGCGAGAGTATCAAGCCCACCCGCAGACAGTGCCAGTCGAGATCGACCCGCGCACGATGCACAGCTATCCCGCCGGAGCGTTCCTGGTAAACTTACCTACAGTGTGGCTGGGCATACCGAGCGTCGCTGTCGCACAAATCGCTGCGCTCCTGGTGCTGCTCTGCCTGATCCTGTGGGCAACACCCCGACCATGGCGTCTTGTGGCAGCACTGCTCCTCCTCAGCACCGCAGACGGCATACGCCAGGTCACGGGAGGCGACTTTGAGATCTGGCCGCTGGCGTTCGTCGCCGGAGCCTGGCTGGCGCGTGAGCACCGTTGGCGCTCAGCCTTGCTGCTCGGTGCCGCTTGCGCCATCAAGCAGACCGCCTGGATCGCCGCGCCATTCTACCTCCTCTGGGTCTGGCGCACCTATGGAAGAAGCGAAGCAATCCATCGTGTCGGCATGATGCTTGGCGCCTTCCTGGCGCTCAACCTCCCGTGGATCATCGCGTCGCCCCGCCCCTGGCTCGAAAGCCAGCTACTACCCGTCACCCTCCCTCTCCTACCCGACGGTAGCGGCATCATCGGGCTCTCGCTGACTGGCATACTGCCGCTGGCGCCATCCATGTTCTACTCCATAGTAGAGTTAGCCGCGCTACTCGCCGCCCTCGCATGGTATTGGCGGGCTGCGCCGCGCGCGCCCTCCGCGGGGCTGATACTGCCGCTCGTGCCACTCTTCTTCGCATGGCGCAGCTCTGAACGCTACTTCGTGCTGCTGCCGTTGCTGGCAGTGGTTGCGCTGGCACTCACACTCCGGCACACACAAACACTGCCACAAAAGGGCCGGCGAGAATTGAAAGGCGAGCAAGCGTAATGGTACATGATCCCGGACGAACAAGCGCATCTGACCCCAGACCGGTAATTGTCTTCATCCACGGATCCGGCGACAGTGGGTGCTCCTGGTCGAGGATAGTTGAGCGACTGCCACAACACACATGCGTAGCGCTCGACCTGCCAGGCCATGGCTCACAGCTCGAACACCCAGGCCCGGACGTGATGAGTGTCGGAGACTATGCAGGCGCCGTCCATGCGCTACTGGCGGAGCGTGATGAGTGGAGCAGCCACGCCGCGGATGGACGTGGAGTATGTCTGGTCGGCCATTCCCTTGGCAGCGCCATTGCGCTGCGGCTGGCTGTAGATCACCCCACACTTGTGTCCCATCTGGTGCTCGTCGGTGCTGGGGCACGCCTGCGCGTGCTACCCGCGCTACTCAAAGAGGCGCGCACCCAGCCAGACCAAGTGATGCGCAAGCTCATCACGCTAGGCTTAGCTCCCGACCATGAGGCCGAAGCGCCGCACTACTTCGACGCCCTACAGCCAGCCGCACCAGGCGTCTTACACCGCGACCTCAGTGCCTGCAACGAGTTTGACATGATGGCGGAGGTAGGCCGCATCACCCAGCCCACGCTCATTGTAGTCGGTGAAGCCGACCGCTTGACCCCGCCAAAATACGCCGCATTTCTTCATGACCACATCGCCGGCGCCGAGTTGCGCACCATCCCCAAATCCGGTCACTACGTCCCGGCTGAAGCGCCCGATGCGCTCGCCGATGCGCTACGCGACTGGCTGAGCAAACACGCATGATCCAGCCTACTTACCTGTCAGATCTTTAATGCCCTGAAGGAGTTGTGCATCTTTCGAGTTCATGATCTGGTCAAGGGTATAACCACTCTCCTGCGCGATCAAGGGTGACACAGGTGTGACATTGTCTGGTAGCGTGACGATCTGATCAGGCGTATAGCCCTTGTGGTAGATCGACTGGCCGTTCGGTAGCAGAAACTCCTCCGTGCCAAGGATCAGCGCCGAGCCATCGGCCAGCATAAACGTCTGGAGCACCGTGCCCGTGCCAAAGGTGGTCTCGCCAACCACATGCACATCATGGCGATTGATAGCGATAGCGCCCGTCGTGATCTCAGCGGCGCTGGCAGTGTTATGGTTCACCAGGATCACGAGTGGCATTGTCGTCGCCAGCCCCCCAGGGCGCACCGGCTCCGTCTGCTGCGAAGTGCGGCTCCTCGTGATCAGCACATTCTTGCCTGGGCCAGCCGGCACGAACTCGCTGGTGACGGCCACCGCCTGATCGAGATAACCGCCCGGATTATCACGCAGATCGAGAATGATGCCGGCCACATGCTTGGCTTGCGCATCTTTGATTTTCGCCTTCAGCTGCGTGTCTGTGTCCTGCGCAAACTGCAAGATCTGGATATGCGCGATGTTGAGCGTGGGAATGATGTAGCTCGCCACCGAAGGCACACTGAACGATGCGCGCACCAGCGTCACGTCGAAGGTCGTAGTGGGGCTCACACTCGGTCGTATGACGGTCAGCGTGACCGACGTACCAGCCGCGCCCGCAATCAGCGGGCGCACCTGCTCGATAGTCTTGCCCTTAATGTCGACGTGATTGACCGCGACGATCTGATCGCCAGGCTTGAGAGTGCTCTTCGCAGCCGGCGAGTTTGGAATAATCGCGTCGATGCGCAGCGGCTTGTCGCCTCCTCCGCTCAGGTAAACGCCAATGCCAACAGTTGGAGCATTATTGAGCTGGTCCTGCTCCTGCTTGAGCTCCTCGGGAGTCACGAATCGACTATGTCCCGTATCCCCAAGGCTGTTTACCATTGCTGAAATGGCCGCATAGGCCATCTTTTTATGATCGATAGACCCGGTGACAACAAAGTTTTGATCGATATCATTCCATGCCTGCAGGATAAGCCGCTGATCGCCGCTGGCAACATTCGAGCGATTGACAAAGCTATTGCCAAACCAACCCGCGCCAAACGCCACAGCAACGAGTACAGCAGTGACGATCACCTGCACAACGCCCTGCATCGCCTGACTCGCACGAGTGTCATCCTGCGGCTGGGGTGGCTGGTTAGGGTTAGGCTGATATCCAGCATATGGTGACGTGTCGTTGGGATGGATCACGATTGTCGCCTCCGCAAAGAGCATCCTTCCACGGCAGGGGAAGCAAGAGCCTCCGCGTCGCCGCGTATTTCCACGTGTTGTAGTCAGTGACGAGACGGCGTCAGCCGTTCGACACTAGTATCCTAGAGCGGCAGTGGCCTAACGTCAAGCATAAGCCATCACGATGAACGACACCTGAACGATGCTGAAAATTCAGCGACACGAGCCAGCAGGCCATTTCTGGCTCCGCTGGCTCGCTCTGCATGCGCTAAGTGCTTCTCGTGGCGAACGTCGTTAATGCTGCAGGATATAGACGTTCGGCCAGTTGATATCGACCATGTTGTTCAGCGGATTCAGGCCGAACCCGTGGACCCAGCGGCGCTGGCGCCAGTATAGCTTACCTTGAAGAATTGGAATCCAGGCGCATTTGTCGATGATGTTCTGCTCCGCCTGATTATACTCGCTCATGCGCGCCTTAGGATCTTGCTCCTTATCGGCCTTCTCCATCAATGCGTCCAGATCAGGATCATTGACGCCGGAAGC
>DASVOW010000553.1:0-1558 GCA_036383155.1 Ktedonobacterales bacterium | reverse complement strand
AAGCGCTCGAGGATCAATCGGCGCTCCTCGGCAGGCGTCTTATAGGTGATCTGCGGAATGCAGAAGCGCTTGCTAACCTCATCGACCAGGGTATTGTAGTCGCTGAACACCAGCACACGCTCGTCGCGGTGGCGAGCAAAGAGGTCTTCCAGCGTGGCGAGCTTGGCGGGTGCGTTGAGGGCGAGGGAACGCGCCTCCCGCCAGGCGACCATCGCGGCGCGAGCCTCCGGGTCACGCGCGCTCGCCCAGAGGATCTTGCGCTGGAAGTCGGCGGGCGAGCTAATGGCGATGCGCCGCCGTCGCACGTAGTCGCGATAAATGGCGCGGGCCGCCTCATAGTGAAGTCGCCCGTCGGGTGTGAGGCCTACGACGAGGCGGTGCTCGTCGTAGGCGGCGAGGTGGCGCGTGGCGGCCAGATCTTCGGGGTGGCGGCGGTAGACCTCAGGCCCGATGAGATACACCAGGGCGGCGTGCTCCTGGTCGGCGCGCTCAGGGGTGGCGCTCAGGCCGAGCCGGTGCGGCGTGAACGCGCCCTCTGCTATCTGCCGATACGTAGGCGCGGGCAAATGGTGGCATTCGTCGAAGATCAGCAGGCCGAAGCGCCGGAGCAACTCGGGATGGATCTGGGCCGATTCATAGGTGACAATGGTGATCGGCTGCACATCGTGGTCGCCGCCACCATAGATGCCGATATCACCCGGCTCGCGCGAAAGCGCGGCGGCGAGGGCGGTGCGCCACTGACGCAGCAGATCGATGGTCGGGACGACGACGAGGGTGCGGAGGTTCAGGTCGGCGATAGCCAGCGCACCGATAAACGTCTTGCCGCCGCCCGTGGGCAGGACGACGACACCCCGGTACCCCTCGGCGCGCCACGCCGTCAGGGCTTCTTCCTGATAGGGACGCGGCGTGAGGCTGAGGAAAGGTTGCCAGGGCAGAGGCGGCTCCTCCTCGAAGGCGACATGCAGCGGATAAGCAGCGGCGGCGAGCAGACCGGCTTTGAGCGGCGCAAAGTCCATTGGGCGCGCACGGAAGAAACGTCCCCGTCGGTCGCGCGTGAGCCGCGCCAGTGCCCTGGAAGATTCAGCAGAACCAAACAGCGTGTCGAGGAGGGCGATATCATCCAGGGCGGCTACTGATGCCGGCGGATGCAGCAGCAGGTCGCGTCCGCGCAGCCCCAGCGTGGTGCCATCTGTAGCTGTGTCGGTAGTGAGCGCGCTGGTACTGCTGCGATCCTGTGTCATGTTGATGGTCGTCCTCTCGAACATGTTGCCGCTGTCTCGCCGTTCTTGCGGCCAGTTCCAGTGTGCCACATCCTGAGCATTATCGTTTTTGCCACTCTTGCATATTCTCACGCCGGTCATGAGTGGCGGTAATCTGCACGGGACCCTTGATCCACACGACAGCGTTTTGCTATTTAGCTAATATGCGAAATGACGGAACGATAGACGCAGTTCACCTGCGCGTACTCAAAGCGCTAGCCAGCGACACGCGTCTCTCCATCCTTGAATGGCTCAAAGATCCCGTGGCGCATTTCCCGCCACAGGTTGACGGCGATCTC
>DASVOW010000552.1:0-6005 GCA_036383155.1 Ktedonobacterales bacterium | reverse complement strand
ACGCAGACAGGTTGCCCCATTCGGGTCCGACCGGCTCATCGCTCGCTTGCAGCTCCCCGGTCACGTTTCGCCGCTCTCCGCGCCCTTCTTCGGCACCCAGCCCCTCAGGCATCCACCCTGTACCCTTCTACGCTTGGCTCTTCATACTCTAAACAAGTACAAAACACCAAGCCCCGTAGCTCCGCGATCCTCTGAATCACATTTGCTTCGGCAAAATCGAAGTAATCTCCCATGGACACGCCACATGACTCACACTCCTTGGACAGAAGTGCGAACTCATGACATGTCATGACAAATCTACACATCTCTTTATGCGGTTGTTCATGTGCGTTACCGAACACCAGCACTACTGGCTCGGTGCTCCACGATCTCTCGACATCACTTTGCAGTGGACCCTGTCGAAAGACGCTTAATGATTCTACTACAGACGCAACGCATTGTCAAGAGTGAATATCGAGAAATTCCCGACTCGTGTCTTAGGTACTCTTGCTGCGTATCGTCCCGTCGCGGCCCTCATCGTCGAAGGCACCATCTGATTTTGACACAACAGCACTGCCGTGTCAACACCTCTACTATAGGAAACTCGTCCTGTGTCAAACCCCACACCACACCTGATTATGAACACCTCAGCACAAGACGGTCCTCAAATGCGCATCGAACAGGCGGCACTAGGCGCTAATCGCTAAACCGGAAACGAACGAGCGCCCACAATGCTGACAAGCCGTCTCGCCACGTGATCTTCTTGCCCTCAGCGTAGTCGCGACCAGCATAATAGATCGGTACCTCATAGATGCGATAACCGCGCTTGAGCACCTTCGCCGTGATCTCCGGCTCGAAGTCAAACCGATTGCTCTTAATCTTGAATCCCTTGAGCACTGGCGCACGAAAGGCCTTGTAGCCCGTCTCCATATCGGTCAGGATATTGTTATAGAGCACATTGGTGATCAGCGTCAGCATCTTATTGCCGATGTAGTGATGCAGCATGAAGGAACGGTGGATGCCGAGAAAGCGCGAGCCATAGACGACATCTGCAACTCCATCAAGGATCGGCCGCAGCACTACACCAAAGTCGCTCGGATTGTACTCCAGATCGGCATCCTGAATGATGACGACTTCCTTCGTCACCGACTGCAGAGCTGTGCGGATACCAGCGCCCTTGCCCATATTGCGTTCATGGTAGAGGATGCGCACATTCGGCGGCCATTCAGTCGTCTGCAGCAGGTCGCGAGTGCCATCGGTCGAGCAATCATCCACGATGATAATCTCTTTCGAGAACGGCTGGCTCTGCACCCGCTGCACCACCTCCTGGATGGTTTGCAGCTCGTTATAGACCGGAATAATGACCGAAAGCTCCACGCACAACCCTCTTCCGCACGTCTTCAGCGAATTGACTCGCACTCTCATCTCGCGAGAGAAACACTGTCAATTCTACCTTACCTGTCGCCAGAAGGCCACCGCACGCAAGTATGTCTATGGACTGGACTTGAATGCTCGTCAAACCTCCGGCCCAAAGCTCCGTAGTCTCGCACACAGCATAACAGGAACGCGCCTGGCGCCTCAGGATGATCTTGACAATTGTGTGCTGTTGCGCTGAAGCTCGGCTGAAAGGAACTGGCTTTCCAGCAAGCCCGCTCACGAGAAGCTCTCGCTTTGGGGCAACTACGCGGCATGAGAGTTGCCACTGTACACTGTACTAGGCAACGTGTCACACGACGACAAGCGCCCCACAGCACCAAATTACCTAGTACCCAAACCACTTACTGCGGATCGCAAAACGGCAGAGCGGCATGAAGGCCACCCTTCATGCCGCTCCACCTCCACCACCAGGATAACCACACGATCTCGTTTACGCTATGTCGCTCGTGCCATACATGATCGCACGCTTGACCTCTTCAATTGCATCCGTCACGTGAATACCACGCGGACACGCCTCGGAGCAATTGAAGATTGTGCGGCAGCGCCAGACGCCGTTGCGGTCACTAAGTATCTGCAAGCGATCCTGGCCGCCGCGATCGCGACTATCGAAAATGAACCGGTGCGCGTTCACAATCGACGCAGGCCCCACCCACTCAGGATTTGCCCACACTGACGGACACGACCCCGTACATGCACCACAGAGAATGCACTTCGTCGTCTCATCGTACCGCTCGCGCTCTTCGGGCGCTTGCAACCGCTCAGTATGCGGCGCCGGTTCCTCGTTGATCAGATACGGCTTGATCTTCTCATACTTGGCGAAGAACGGATCCATATCCACAACAAGATCGCGGATCACCGGAAAGCCCAGCATCGGCTCTATCGTCACACGCGAGCCGACATCCTGCATCAGCAGCTTGCAGGCAAGCCGATTGCGTCCATTGACGCGCATCGCATCTGAACCGCAAACCCCATGCGCGCACGAACGCCGGAAGGTCAGCGTACCGTCCTGTTCCCATTTGATCTTGTTGAGAGCATCGAGCAGGCGGTCATTGGCCTCGACTTCGAGGCGAAACTCCTGCCAGTAGGGCTTAGCGTCTGTCTCAGGCTGATAGCGCTTCACCTTTATCTGAACGACACGGGTGCCAGTAGCGGCAGCCATAGCACGGTCCTTTCAATTCCCTGGATTAAGACTATCACGCGCCATCAGCGCATCTAGTATTTCCGCTCTTTCGGCTGAAACTCGGTGATGACCACCGGCTTGTAGCGCAGTTCGGGAGTGCCCTCCTCCGTGGAGCGGAAGGCTAGCGTGTGCTGCAAGAAGTTCACATCGTCGCGCTTCTGGTAGTCCGAGCGATAATGACCGCCACGGCTCTCTTTCCGTGCCAGAGCGCCTGCGACCGTCGCCTCCGAGCACTCGAGCAGATTGGAGAGCTCGATCACCTCCATCAACTCCGTATTGAAGGTGCGTGTGCCGTCCATCAGACGGATATGCTTCCATCGTTCTTTCAGCTCGACGAGCTTCTGCCGCATCAGCGCCAGGCCGGCCTCGTCTCGCACCACGCCGACCTTCTCCATCATCTCGTCACGCAGTTCCTGCCGAATAGCCTCCTGCGTCTCCCCGTCGCCGTTCTTGCCGGCCTTTGCGCGTCCGAGCAGCCCCTCCACGAGGTCGATAGCGTACCCATCCGGGTTGTCGGGCAGCGGAGCGTAGTCAGCCTCTGGCAGCCATTTGTTCGCGATGTGCATGCCGGCGCGCCGTCCAAAGACGATCAAATCCACCAGCGAGTTCGTGCCGAGCCGGTTCGCTCCATGCACCGAGACACAGGCCACCTCGCCGGCCGCATACAGGCCTGGCAGCACAGTATTGTTTTCGTCGATGACGACGCGCCCCTCAATATCCGTGGGGATGCCGCCCATCGCATAGTGCGCCGTCGGCTGGATCGGCACCGGCTCGTAATACGGCTCGACGCCCAGGTAGTTGCGCGCAAAATCGGTGATATCCGGCAACTTGGCATCGATCTTCTCTTTGCCCAGGTGCGCGACGGAGAGATACACGTAATCCTTGCCGTCGATGCCGCGCCCCTCGGCGATCTCCTGCACGATGAAGCGCGAGACCATATCGCGCGGCGCCAGCTCTTCCAGCGTCGGCGCATACCGCACGCAGAAGCGCTCGCCGTCCTTATTCAGCAGGTACGCGCCCTCACCGCGCGCCGCCTCCGAGAGCAGGATGCCCACCTTGTAGAGTCCCGTCGGGTGGAACTGATACATCTCCATATCTTCCAGCGGGATGCCCCGCCGGTAGGCCACCGCCATACCATCACCCGTGCAGGCGAGTGCATTGCTCGTCACGCGCCACGCGCGCCCATACCCGCCCGTCGCCAGCACAATCGCCTTCGCATGGAAGACGTGAATGCTGCCGTCGCGCAGGCACAGCGCCACCACGCCACATGCCTGACCATCGTTGATCAGCAGGTCGAGCATCATATACTCGTTGAAGAACGTCACTTGATTCTTCACGGACTGCTGATACATCGTCTGCAAGATCATATGGCCCGTACGGTCGGCCGCATAGCACGAGCGACGCACCGGCCCCTCGCCAAAGTTGCGCGTGTGGCCGCCGAAGCGCCGCTGGTCGATCTTGCCATCATCAGTACGGTTGAAGGGCAGGCCCCAGTGCTCTAATTCATAGACGGCGTCAATCGCCTCGCGCGCCAGCACCTCTGCGGCATCCTGGTCTACCAGATAGTCGCCACCCTTCACGGTGTCGAACATGTGCCACTTCCAGTGGTCCTCTTCCTGGTTGCCTAGCGCCGCCGCCACGCCACCCTGCGCCGCGCCGGTATGCGACCGCGTCGGATACAGCTTGCTAATGACGGCAATACTCGAATTGCCCGCCAGCTGCATAGCAGACATCAACCCTGCTCCGCCGGCGCCGACGATCACGACATCAAACTTGTGATAATTCATATGAGTGCTCCCACCAGGTCTCCTCGTGCCACAAGGAAACAGGCAAAGGAAAAACCGCTACACGAGCCGCAGCAGCAGACCCAGTAGGCTCTGCGCGGCAGTGTGATCCGGCTGCGGCTGGAAGGTGATGATCGTCATCGAGCCCATCAGCCAAAAGCCTATTGCCGTCAGAAACAACACCGACACTACGGCCAGCCGTACTCCGCGCGTGCGGATGTAATCGTCGCAGACGATGCGCAGGCCGTTCAGCCCATGGAAGAGCGCCAGCGTCAGCAACAGGAGATCGTACGCCCGCCAGAACGGGTTGGCATAGCGCGCCGCGACGAAGTCATACCCTGTCTGCGAGACATCGGTCTGAACGTGCATGATGAAAAGGTGCAGGATCGCCAGCACAATCAGTGCAACACCGGAGACACGGAAGAAATACCAGGAAAACGTTTCCAGGCTGCTCGCTTCGGGTCCAGGTCGCGATGACGCTCCATATGATGTCACTTTGGATGTGCTTGTGCCCGCCGTGTTAACTTTCGTAGCCATGTCCGCTTCTATCCTTTCTACAGCCGGCTAAATATTCGCATGGCAATTGCCCTGCAGGCAGTAGCCGAAGATCGGGGCGATCACATAGACCGCCATCGGGATGAAGCTGAGAATGGTGAGCGCCAGCACGGCGTAGAACATCTGCTGCTGATATTTATGGCCGCTAGGCCAGAAGTCGATAATCAAAATTCGGATGCCATTGAAGGCGTGAAACAGCACCGAGGCGATCAGCGCTAGCGAGACCAGCCGCACTAAGGGATAGTCAAAGACTACCAGTGAATCGTTATATACCTTGGGTCCAAAGCCGATCAGCGTGATATCCACGATATGGATCAACAGAAAGAGCAGCACGCCCAATCCCGTCACGCGATGCAGCAGCCAGGACCACTGACCCGACTGGCCTCGATACATGTTGTTTGCCTCTCCTGAACTAGAGTGAGAACGACGCCCAAAGCAGATGAGGTCGATACAGGTCACAGCAAGCAGGAGACATACGAGGGACGCGCCGTCTATCGCCGAATGAGCACCATCGGACGCCATTGTCGCAAGTTCCGGCCTACTGCGCCATACTACTGATTATACGCTCAGCATCTGTCGCGCACAAGCGTAACTCAACCGTGCAAACCGCAGATACATCGGCCATCTACCCATCAGATGCATTAACATTCGCGTGGTACAACAGCACAGGACATGGCAATAGTAGCGTAACCACGCTGCAGGAGAGACGCGGTATGCAATGGCTCTATCAGTGGGGAAGTGGGCTACCGTCAGCCGGTTTCTATGCCTTTATATTCCTCTGGCTCTTCGTCGAGAGCACTGGCTTCCCCATCTCCGACGAGCCACTCCTCTTGCTCGCCGGCTACCTGACCACCATCCACCCCCTCCACCTGCTCCCAGTGCTCCTCATCGCGCTCACCGGTAAAGTGCTTGCCTCATGCGTCGCCTACGCCATCGGCCGCCACTTCGACCTCGAGCGCCTAGCGCGTCCCATGGTGCGCCCTGCTACTGGAATCGTCGCCTGGCTTTACTACCTGCGTCCCACCCAGGCATTCGCCCAGCAAGCGAAACAACGTTTCCAGCGGCAGGGC
>DASVOW010000551.1:0-1673 GCA_036383155.1 Ktedonobacterales bacterium | reverse complement strand
CGGCTTGTGGGCAAACTGGGGGAGAAAGTCGGCCGTCTCGTTCACCGCATAGTTAGGTTTGGTCTTCCAGATGTCGGCGTAGTCTTCCCCAGCTTCTTCGTCGGCATCGTCGGCAATCCCGGATGTGTGGGTCAACAGATGGGCGACCGTCACTGTGGGCGCGATGGCCGTCCTTTGCAATCCCAGCCGCTCGGTGACGGGCGTGTCGAGGGTGAGGAGTCCCCGCTCGACGAGCTGTAAGGTGGCGACGGCGGTGAAGAGCTTGGTGACCGAAGCGGTATCGAAGCGTGTGGACAGGGTGTTGGGGATGCTCCAGGAGCGGCTGGCGTAGCCATAGGCGCCGGCAAAGAGCTGAGCGCTGCCCTGCGTAATCAACGCCACGCCTGAGAAGGCGTCATGTTCCACGCGCTGCTGGAAATAGTGATCGAGTGCATCAGTATCGAGGATCATTGCCTGCATGCCGCTCTGTGCTCCTTTCTGAACGCTCGCACGTTACGAGTGTACGCCTTGCGAGGCGCCAGCAGCGATCAGATATCTCACGGACTATGGCGGCGGCACGGAGTGCCAGCCGTTACCCTCGCACGATTAGTGGTTAGCGGCAAGGGGTAGGTGACGCCCGACGAGTCGCGACTGCGGCCCCAGGCACGCGCTCATTAGCAGCCCTCCGAGAAGTGGAGGGTGAGTGCACGCAGGGCGCACGTCATGAGAGAAGAGCGGTAAGTGGCATGGAATGGCGCACTACAAGGGCTCGTGGCATACATTGGGCGGAAGGTGCGGACACGCATATGCCGGCACCGAGAAGCTGGCGCTCACCAAGGGGGTGACGTCGCATGAGCATGGTCAATTTCGATGAAGCAGTGGAGCAATATCATCTGGCGCTACGCGAGTTCGTGATGGGAACCCCCAGGCTCAATGAGGAGAGGTTCACCCATCGGGATGACGTAACTCTCGCGAACCCTATATTCCCGGTCGCGCATGGCTGGGAGCAGGTTGTTGCGACAATGGAGCGTGCCGCGGCGCAAATCAGAGATGGCGAGATTACCGCCTTCGAGCGAATAGCGCAGTATGTTACCTCTGACCTTGCCTGCATTGTGGAGATAGAGCGGAACATGGGCAGGCTTGGCGGCAGGGAGGATATCGTTCCCTTCGATCTGAGGGTCACAACCGTCTTTCGACCCGAAGACGGTGCTTGGAAGGTTGTGCATCGCCATGCCGATCCAATTACCACCCTGCGTCCGATAGAATCACTAATCAAACAGTAGCGCGGTCGCAAACCGGCCATGGCGGAGCACACGTAGATAGCTTGTCTCTGGTCATTGAGGCGACGCAGCTAAAGGTAGACTGTCGCCGGCGTGTCGTGGACGCGATTGCAGACCGCGTCCACCCACTTCCTCTGCAGCGCGGGTAGCACCAACGCGGGTGTGCTCTGTGTTGTGCACGCCGTTTGCGGCACTATACTACCAGCTGTTGCGGTGGAGCAGCGTCTCGACGTGGCGGCGTGGGATGCGCGTAGGTGACGCAACGGCAGAGGCGGGATCTTTTGGCGCGGGATAGCCGAGGGCGATGACGCCGATGGGCCTGAACTGGCTGGGGACCCCGAAGCGGTCGAGCACTGCCTGCTCACCGGAGGCGATGCCGAAGAACCAGGCGCCTAATCCCTCGTCGACGGCGGC
>DASVOW010000550.1:0-1916 GCA_036383155.1 Ktedonobacterales bacterium | reverse complement strand
CGCCGTGTCGCGCGAGCGGCCATCGGGCGCAATCCACGCTCCACCAGCACATGATGCGCCACCCATTCCGCGAATCCTTCGCAGATCAGCGCATCGCGCACGTCGGGAGCGCGCTCCGCCTGCCACGCATGCCCAAGTTCGTGCGCCAGCGTTCCCAGCAGCAGACTGCGCGGCAGCGCGCGCTCCACATAGATCGTGCTGCCGCCATGCGACCGCACGTAGAAGCCCAGCACATGATGTCCCGCCGCACCAGAGCCAGCCGTGTTAGGAATACCTGTGCCCACCGTCACGCGGCCCTCGTAGCGGCGGCGCACCTCGCCCATCTGCAGGCGGCTCACCACCTCCATGCGAGGCGTCTGGCGCAGCGCCTCCCCCGTGACCTGGCGAAACGCCGCGAGCGCATCCTCATACGTCGCGCGCACCTCCACCTCCCCGAGCACCATCTCACCGGCGCAGAGCGAGCAGCGATACTGCCCATCGTCGAGCGGCGCAGCGTTTGACCCTACAGGCACGCGACAGATGTCGCACCGTGGCCGCTTCTGCACACACTGCTCGCAGAAGCGGCGCACCGCATCGGGCGGCAGAAGCTCCTCGAAGGTATACCACGAGCCCGTGATGCGCTTGTGGCACGCGGCGCACCGAGGTGTACTGCGCATGCATTGGCCGCAGAGGCGCGGCTCTCCTGGCGGCAGACTGGCGCCCCTCGCAAGCATCGCATCGTCCAGCGGTGAGTCGCAGCGGACGCACCGTGGCCTGCTACTGTGACAGGCGGAGCAAAAGACAATGCCGTTACTGTGGCGGTAGTAGCGTCCCGCGAGTCGTCGCCCGCAGAGATGGCAGAAACGCGCCGCATGCCCGGAGCTGATCGCACTCTCAGGCATAGACACCTCCCGCGCAGCCAGCATACGCCGCTTAGCCATAGCAGTCCGCCACACTGATCGACCTGCCGCACTCATTGTCATCTTATTTTACCCGCCTTTGAGAGTGAATGCCTATGGTCTGCTGCACAACTCACAATTAAAACAAATTTCCTGATATGATTGGCGCTAGCGACAAGTGTCGGCTCTGTATGTTGGAGAGAGTGGGATGGCGTCGGCCCGGACCGCACCAATCCCCTGGAGAGGTGCTACATGGTCTCTGTAGGCGACGACCAAGAGTTCTCATGGTTGACCAGCACGCTCGCGTCCGATGCGACCGATGGTCGGGGCGTTCTTGCCGAGTGGGTGCGGCCAATCCAGTCGGGCCGCCACGCGGTTGGGTATGCCGTGGCAGTCATGGCCCCCGAAGACGACAACCTGGCCGTTCGCGAGGTAGCCACGGGCGGCTCGCTGAGCGGGCGCATCCTGGTCGTCGGTGGATTGGCCACGGCGCGCGCTGCCTGCATGGGCGATCTCATCGCAAATTCGATTGCGCAGCGTGGCTGTGTCGCGGTCGTCACCGACGGCCTCGTCCGCGATGTGGCCGCCCTACGTGCGTTATCCCTCTCCGTGTGGTGTCGCGGCGTGACGCCCCGCGCATCCCGCAAAGAGGGGCCAGCCTGGCCCGGCGGTCTCGCCGTCTGTGCCGGTGTGCCTATAGTGGATGGCGATCTGGTGATCGCCGATGACGACGGCGTGGTCGTCTGGCCGCACGCGCAGATTCCCACCCTGATCGAGCGCGCACGAGAAAAGCTCGCGCACGATCTCGCGCGCTCCAACCGTATCGCCGCAGGTGGCTCGCTCGCTGACCCCACCGACCCGGCATCCAGCGCATCCTAACCGCCTGAATTGCCGGGTCTTCCCACGCGACGCGCGAGGTGGATCACTCCACGTTGCGCACGGATACCCAGCCCCAAAAACCAGGGGAGAGGCACGACACCTCTCCCCCATCCTGTGATAACACTCTCAAGAGCGTTTCAACCGCCTAGTAAGACAGTC
>DASVOW010000549.1:0-7147 GCA_036383155.1 Ktedonobacterales bacterium | reverse complement strand
TAAAAGGGTGTGGTGACCGGAGCGCCCTGCCCATACGGTCCATATTGCCCATATGGTGGGTAGCCAGAAGGATAGGCAGGTGGCGCGCCCTGAGGGTCATACATCGGGTAGCTCGGTGGTGCGGCCTGGCCATAGACCTGCCCGTAGAAAGGCATATCCGGCTGTCCGGGCGGCTGGACGGAGTAGTCAGGCGCTGAGGAGGCGGGCATGGGCGGTGCAGTGAATTCCTGCTGGCCTGGATTGCCCTGCGGTGAGGCAGCATAGCCGTAGTCCGGAGTTTGGGTGGGCACCGCGTGCAGTAGATATCCACAGCGAGGACACACCTGCGAGCTCGCGCCGGCCAGCGACAGGCCGCAATTGGGACAAACCATCGTCGATTACCTCATCGATTCTACAGATAGAGTAGATTCCAACATACGTACATACATAGACGCGCTACGACGCGCTACATGCCGCTTCCTCGCACTGCGATACAGTGCAGGTGCCTCAGCAAGTATACACTTCTATGCCAACAGTACAGGGGTCAAGTAGGACATCTCATGCAGCCTTAACGATGCTGAGGTTGGTGTAGACGATCTCTATGCCACGGCCTCCTTCGACGCCGCAGTAGCCGCTGCTTAGCGCGGCGTCTTCGGCGGTGCCGACCGATGTCTTGTTGATGGCAAACGCAAAGTGGCTGCCGACTGCGCGCACCGTGAGCGTATTTTTGCTGCCCAGCCCCTGCTTGATCGCTGCGCTCGCGGTCGGCTGGACGATGGTGATGAAGACTCCGGCGATGTATTTACCGAACAGCCAGTGCCCGTTGCTGTCAATGGCAAAGAGGTACTCATCACCCGCGGCGTTGAGACGGAGGCCCAGCCCGTAGCGGCGATCGGTCGGCCCGCTCAACTGCTGCGCCTCGACCGTGAGTGTGATGTCACTTTGCTGGCTGGTGGGTGCGTAGCATTCATAGCCGTCGCGCACGTGGTAGCCGTCGGAGGCGAAGGAGCAATGCTGGTCGTTGGTCCAGTCGTGTGCTTTGGTCGTCATGGGGTCCTGAAAGAGTACGGTTCCAGCAGGAACGACGGTGGCAGTCGCCCGATGTGCTTGGATGAAACGCGACACGATGGGCAGATTGGGCAGGTAGTAATTCGCTCCCACAGCCGAACCAATGACAATGGCCAGCACTACTAGAAATGCGAGTGCAAGCTGCGAACACCCACGAGGCCTGACTCGCTTCGCATGGGGGGCAAGCGTTGCTTGCGTCACAGTGGCCGTAGTAGGAGATATAGCTTGGGGGGAGGGAGTAAGCGCGACAGAGGGGATACGCGCCGTCTCCTGATCGGGCATCGCCATGGGCACGGGGGGCAAGACTGGCCCAGCGGATGGATAATGGGCAGTAGGAGAGGGGTCATCGGTGGGCAGGTGAGACTGTGTTTGCTGGTCGGAGATCGCGGTGGGGGAGGCGTCACCCGCAACACCCACGTCAGCCACCTGATCCTGTGGCTGGTCCGTCTGTTGAGTAGGAGCGTCGGTGACGTGATAACCACACCGCGGACATGTGTTGGTCGCGGCAGTCAACGGCTCCGCACAGTTTGGGCAGGTTGTCGCCGGTGTTGCCATCCTCTCCCCTCCACCCCCAACGTCCTGAGCATCCCTGAAGGATGATAACCAGCTCCAATAGCGATAGGATGTTCGCCATCCAAGTATAGAGGGTTGCTCAATCTCTCGCCGATAGATATGCGACGCATACGAAACTATACCACGAGCGAGCGGCCATGAGCCCGGCGCATACGACCTATCCACGAGGATGATGGTGTGAAGTGGGGAGACACCATCCGGCGAATATGCCGCACGAACCGGAAAGCGTCGAGGATGTTTACCAGTCCGAACACCGATGACGCCGGGACGCTCATGGCCGCAGATGCTTGTGGTTGGATGCACAGCATTTGGGCGCTCAAGCATTGGTGAGCACTCAAGCGTGCGACACGCGCTACAAGTACCATCCTACGATATGCACTACATGCGACGATGATGCAACAAGCCATGACGAGCGAGCATCTCGTTCAGGTGGGGGCCTGCGTGGTTGCTCATGAGGTAGCCCGCAGACTCGTCTGGTGATGTGAACGGCCACCTACCCGCCGCGTAACGGATAACCATACTTACGGCATAAACTGAAGATAAGCCCGATATGAGACACGCCACCGAGGTATGTGCGGCAACCGCGACGCGCTGCCACCAATCACTATCGCAGAATGTATGCCGCTGCTCTCAACCCACGTGAGAAGAGATGGTTACGCTGAGTGCCTATTTTACATGTCTACTCGGGCGGCAGCATGTTGAGCAGTGTGCGCAACATGCGCCCTGTGAGGCCCCAGATGCGATAGGCGCCGAAGTCGTAGAAGTGGATGGTGTATGCCATGCCGTTACGGCGCCACTGCTCGGCATGGTAGATGGCGGGATCAGCCAGAGCCTGGAGCGGCGCCTCGATGACCTCCGCCACTTCATGTGGGTTGGGGTGCAACGAGAGCAATCCTTCGCCGAGCCAGCCGACGAACGGTGTGACGAAGAAATTGCTGACTGCGGCCAAGACCGGCGGCAGCGCACCGATCACCTCGACAGATGCGGGCGCAAGACCCAGCTCCTCGTATGTCTCGCGGAGCGCCGTCTGTTCGAGCGTGTTGTCCGTTGGGTCACGCGAGCCGCCGGGGAATGAAATCTCGCCTTTATGCACAGTGAGATCGGCAGAGCGGCGAGTGAAAAGAAGGTGTGGTCGCCCTTCGAGCGAATAGAGGGGAGCGAGCACGGCAGCGGCGCGAGCTTGCCGTGCAGCCTGATCAATATCTACCAGATGCCCTTCCGATTCTGCCGTTGCGAACGGTTCTTCGGCCAGACGGCGCCGAAGGTAGGCTGCCAGCGCCTCGGCGTCGGCCAACAGCGTCGTCCGTGATAGGGCTTGATCCGGCTTGTCATGTATCATGTGCACTGTTCTCAAATTTCAAGAGCTATTGGGGGGTGCCAAATAGGCTGAGCAGGTAGCAGCTGGCCTAGGCAAATCTGACACATTGTTCATCTACGTAAGATTGTCCCAAAATCGGAGTAGATCTGCTTGCGACTTCTCATACCCTTTGATATACTACTGTGAGAAGTGGGGGCATGCAATGCGGCTCGCGTGGGACGCGAGCGTTGGAGTTCACGGGTTTAGCCGAGAGCGGTAGCCGCCTTCGGCGCATTTGTGTTCCAGCGCGATCGCTGCACTTCGGTTTCGAGTTGATTTCGGACTGAGTGTGGACCGACACGAAAAACAATACAGCAGCACGTACACCGCCTGCAAGATAACGAATAAGCGCGCAGTTTCCTGAACATCCGACCGGAGGGTCTGGTGAGCCTCGAAACCTCGACGCACTGACGCATTCTTCGACGATCCGCCTCCTTATCCCCCTTCTTCACGCTGCTCGCACTCGCATTCGCAGTCTACTTGGCTTCCCGTGCCGTAACAGTATACCGCCAGCATCACCTACGCGCAAGTTACAAGCGCCCTGGCTCTGTACTCTATGCGGAGGAGGCGTCACGTAAGGCAAACGGATGTTAGGATACGCGACGGCACGCAATCCTGCCCGTAGGACGACGTAGGACGTGGTGTGGGGGGCATCGTGGCTCTACCCAGTACGATCCAACAAGCCAGACGGGTGAGGTGGCCGGCAACGCCGCACTGAGTGTTCTTTGCGATGGGTGACACCGCATCTATCGCGCCGACCACCACTCACCGGGAGGCTTCAGGCCTTTCGGAGCCGCGTCAAGGCGGACCGCTCCGTACGGAGCCAGGACGGGGAGTGTAAAACGCCCCGTCAGCCCCATCAGGGGCATCATTTCAGACTAGACACGAAAGGGGACGCGGCGCACCTTCCCATGCGTTCAACCGAGGGCTCCCGGCACTGCGGGCGTGAATCCGGTGGACACACCGCACATGCTGGACGTCATGGTTATCGCGCCGCACGTAGGACGATGAGTGTAAACAATGACTTCACCGCGCAGCAGACACGCCAGGACCAGCACACCGAGGACGAGAACGGCGTCCTAGCCAACCTGAGCGACGCGAGCGATCTGTCAGATTCCACTGACATGCCCGACATGAGCGAGATGCAGCGCTTGCTGGATGAGCAGGAAGCACAATTCAAGAGTATCAAGCGCGGCGATGTCGTTGAGGGTCAGATCGTGCGCATCGACGCCGATGAGATTCTGGTGGATATCGGCCTCAAGAGTGAGGGTGTGTTGGGCACGCGCGAGCTGCCGCAATCGGGCTATGGCTCGCTCTCCGAGCTACATGTGGGCGACAATGTGCTCGTCTATGTCATGCAGCCCGAGACGCCTGAGGGGCATGCCATCGTCTCGATCAAGCGCGCCCGCCTGGAGCGCCAGTGGCGCATCGCCCAGGAACAGTATGACCGCGGCGACTTGCTCGAGGCCGAGGTGATCGACCACAACAAGGGTGGCCTGATCGTCAACCTCGAGGGCATCCGTGGCTTCGTGCCGATCAGCCAGATCCTGAACCTCAAGCGGGAGGACACCGCCGACAACGTCGAGACGCAGACCAAGCTGCAGAATATGGTTGGGCGTAGGCTCCAACTCAAGATCATCGAGATCAATCGTAACCGCAACCGCCTGATCCTCTCCGAGCGCCTCGCGGTGCAGGAGTGGCGCGCGAAGCGGCGCGAGGAGCTGCTCAATGAGCTGCAGGTCGGTGAGGTGCGCAAGGGCATTGTCAGCAACCTCTCCAACTTCGGTGCGTTCGTGGACCTGGGCGGGGCCGATGGCCTGGTGCATATCAGCCAACTCGCCTGGAGCCGGGTGAACCATCCGAGCGAAGTGCTGAAGGTCGGCCAGGAGGTCGAGGTGCAGGTGCTCTCGGTGGACAAGGAGAAGAAGAAGATCGCCCTGTCCATCAAGCGCGCTGAGATTGACCCGTGGACAACGGTGGAGCAGCGCTACCAGATCGGGCAGGTGGTCAAGGGCACCGTCACCAAGATTGCGCCATTCGGCGCCTTTGCCCGCATCGAGGACGGCGTCGAGGGCTTGATCCACCTCTCAGAGCTGCCAGCAGGTCAGCAAGACCCGAAGGCCGTGCTCAAGGAGGGCCAGGAAGTCAACGTGCGCATCTTGCGCATTGACCCCGAGCGCCGCCGCCTGGGCCTCTCGATCCGTCAGGTCGAGCAGACCGACGAGGAGAGTGCTGTGCACGCCGAGACAGGGGAAACGCCCGCAACGCCTCCACAGGCGGCGGTCAGCGCGCAGGAGCCTGTTGAGGGTCGTGCTGATGTTGCTGCCTCCACCAGAGAGCCCGCAGCCACACCGGCGCTCAATGGACGTGGCCCGTCACCGGCCCGCCCGGCACAGGATGAAGGCCCAACGACTGCGATGGCCGAGGCATTCCGCACGGCGCAGCTCAACCGCCAGCGCGAGCAAAGTGCGCCAAGCGCTGAAGCCGAGGTATCCGGCGAGACGCCGACGGCGACTGAAGAGGCGCCAGCGGTGGCCGAGCCAGCGGTGGCCGAGCCAGCGGTGGCTGAAGAGGCTTCTGTCGCAACTCAGGCTCCTGCCACAAGCGAGGTCGAGGAGACGGCTGGCGCAGCGGAAAGCGCCGCGATTGACACGCCTGCTCCTGCCAATGCGGTAGCTACGGAGCCGGCCACAAACGTGACAGACGGCGCATCGAGCGATGAGCCATCGTCTGAGGCGAGCGTGGCACCTGCCGAGGAGGTCACTCCCACGAGCACGGAGAGTTAATCTCCGAGCTTGCGGCATCGTCCGCAACCTTGCGATTCGACGTCACACTGGGCCGCTGTCGTGAAGAGTGCGATGGCGGCCCAGCGTTTTCCTCGCGCACGCCTCGCTCTGCAAAGCCCTCGTGGTTGCCGAGAGGAACTAGCCGGATGGCTAGTCCGAAATTGGGGCAAATTTGTGTGTTATGAGGTGGCATAGTAGACCATTCTGGCACTATCATAACGTGTACCGTGTACAATGAAGTACAGCAGGGCGAGCATATGTGCTCGGCGTTTATTTGGTCTCACTGTTCTTTGTAGGGTGCGCACTACGCGCAGGTAGACAGGCAAATCGTCGTATGGTGTTCGTCTCCCGTCATTTTCGGCGCGCAGCTTGCGATAGTCATTGGTAGATATCGCATCGGGCGCGAAAGCTGGCGACGACGGCGCCAGCTTGGAGGCGAACAGCCGAGACCGCCGGATGGCTCCGGTGGCATAGGTATCGTCGCTATGGGGAGGCGCACGACTACTCGATCACCCCACCGGATATCTTAAGTTCCGTCAGCGCATCGTAGAGAAAGAATAATCCTGTGGACCGGTGCGCGATGAGGCGCGACGCGATACAGGCAAGCACATAGCCTTTCAGGTGAGGCGCCACCCAACGTCCGAAAAGTCAAGCGATTCAGAGCGCGTGCATGCATCGGCCAGCGAGCGACAAAAGAGCTTGAATCCGCATGAAAAGCGGACTTGTACAGTTCAGCTTTCTTGACGCTCTACCATGGATGGCGTAGAATGAAGAACGGGTTTACCTGATCGTGAGGAGGCCCGGTTCCGCCCTCAGCCTTGAAAGGGGGGATTAGTCAGGTGAACGATAGAGACAGATTCGATAAGTTTACCGAACGGGCTCGCAAAGTGCTGAGCCTGGCACAGGAAGAAGCGCAACGCTTCAACCATAATTACATCGGGACTGAGCACCTCCTCCTCGGCCTCGTCCGTGAGGGCGATGGGGTGGCGGCGAAGGTTCTGAGCAACCTTGGCGTCGAATTGAACAAAGTGCGGAGCGCCGTTGAATTTATCATCGGACGCGGAGATCGCATCGTGCTCGGCGACATTGGGCTGACCCCCCGCGCCAAGAAAGTCATCGAGCTAGCGGTGGATGAGGCACGCCGCCTCAACCACCATTACATCGGCACCGAGCATCTGCTGCTCGGCCTGGTGCGTGAGGGCGAAGGCATCGCCGCGGGTGTGCTGGAGAGCCTGGGTGTGAATCTGGAGAAGGTGCGCACGCAGACGATTCAGGTCTTGAGCCAGTCGGGCGGAACACATGGCGAGGCCACACGCGGCGAGAAGCATTCCAAGACGCCGACCATTGACCAGATGGGCATCGATCTGACGGCGCAAGCGCGTCA
>DASVOW010000548.1:0-1831 GCA_036383155.1 Ktedonobacterales bacterium | reverse complement strand
CTATTTAGTGCCGCAATCGGCGGCATTCCAAAAGAGTATTACGAAGCCGCCCAGATTGACGGTGCCGGGCCGATCCGATGCTGGTGGAGCATCACTGTGCCACTCATCAAGCCCACCACGCTCTATCTCGTGGTGCTCTACACGATTGCCAGCTTCCAGGTCTTCGAAAAGGTCTTTTTGATGACACCTGCCGGCGTCGGGAACGGAACTCAGGTGATCGTCACGCAGATTTACGAGAATGCCTTCCAAAACTTTCAGTACGGCGTTGCATCAGCGCAGGCGTTCATTCTCTTCCTAATGATCGCGGCGGTGTCTGTTGTGCAGTTCCGCTTCTTGCAGAGCGACGTGGAGTACTAACATGGACCTGCAAACAACCGCCTTGCCCGACAAAAAGTCGGCGGAAATCCACAAGCGACGTTCGCTACCGCGTCGCGGAAAGATTGCCGCCTGGGTCGCACTGATCATCACCACAGTCATTTCGATGTGGCCCATGTATTGGCTCTTTGTGACAGCGCTGACACCGACGGACTTCGCCATCAAGACTCCACCGGACCTCATCCCGATTCATGCGACGCTCGGCAATATCCAGCGGCTCCTTTCCCAGGCGCCCCAATACCCACTCTGGGCGGCGAACAGCCTCATCATCGCGCTGAGTATCACCGGCTTTCACATCATCTTCGACACCATGGCTGGCTATGCGTTTGCGAAGAAGCGCTTCCCCGGCCGCACGGTGCTCTTCTGGCTGATCATCAGCACCTTGATGGTGCCGTCCTACGTGACGTTGGTTCCGCTCTTCCTGGTCACACGCAACTTGCATCTGCTCAATACGCTCTGGGCGGTTATCCTGCCAGGAACCGCCGATGTCTTTGGCATCTTTCTCATGCGCCAATACATCCAGACCCTCCCGCACGAGTTGGAAGACGCCGCGCGCGTCGACGGCTGTAACGAGCTTGGCGTCTTCTTTCGCATCATCATGCCGCTCGCCAAGCCTGCTCTCGCCGCGCTCGCAATCTTCACCTTTGTCGCCCACTGGAACAGCTTCTTCTGGCCGCTGATCGTGCTCACTCAGGCCGACAAATACACCCTGCCGGTGGGTGTCGCCAGCCTTCAGAGCGAGTTCACCACCGACTACGGCATCATCTTCGCCGGAGCAGCGCTGGCAGCTCTGCCAATGATCGTCTTCTTCCTGGCCTTCCAGCGCTACTTCCTTGAAGGCGTGCGCATGGGAGCGCTGAAGGGCTAAGGCAAGATGACCACGTATCCCTTTACCTACTACGCAGTGCCAATGCGGGTTGTCGGGGTGCTTTCGGGCACATCAGTAGATGCGATCGACACCGCCATCTGCGAGTTCGAGCCAGAGAGCGCGGATACGCCAGGCGTGTTACGTCTGCGCCTCTGCGCCTACCAGGAGCACCCCTATCCACCTGCGCTGCGCGACCGCCTGCTAGCACTCTTCACAGGCCAGCGATCCACGCTCGAGGAGCTCACCGAGCTCAACTTTCTGCTAGGTGCCGCGTTCGCGGAGGCTGTTCTGCACACCTGCGCGGACAACGGCTATACCACAGATGAGATCGATCTGATCGCATCCCATGGCCAGACCATCTACCATCTCGTCGCTCCGGACCACATGCCCTCGACGCTCCAATTTGGCGAGCCCAGCATTATCGCTCAACAGACCGGGGCCACGGTGGTCGCGGATTTCCGCGTCGCCGATATGGTCGCCGGGGGGCAAGGCGCTCCGCTCGCATCGCTCCTTGACGCGCTGCTCTTCACGTCTCCTGATAAGACACGAGCGCTGCAAAACATCGGCGGCATCGGCAACGTCACCTTC
>DASVOW010000547.1:0-5109 GCA_036383155.1 Ktedonobacterales bacterium | reverse complement strand
ATATCGTATGCAAACGACCGACTTTGGGAGAGGTTTCAGGTCTGCACCCACCCCGATCGAAGACCCTGCAGAGAAGGAGCGGCAAGCGCAACTCGGCCGATTCGACGATAGCGGCAAATAGTGCTCCAGCCCCATCACAGCATCTGCCCAAGTACCTCGAACAACCGATCGATATCCTCAGGCGTGTTATAGAGGTGCGGCGACACCCGTATCGCCGTACCCCGCACACTCACGTACACCCCCGCTGCCGCCAGCCGTGCCGGGAGCTCTGGCGGCAGCGCCGTGCTGGATCGCAGACCGATCATATGCCCCGCCCGTCGCTCGCTCGGGGCGACATCCAGGCCGATCTTGCGCGCATTGCTCTCGATACGAGTCGTCATCTCGCGCAGTGTGGCAGCGATCCGCTCGACTCGCCACTCCAGGATCTGCCGTAACGACGCAATAGCGATAGGCATCAGCTCAAAATTTGCCCACTCACCCATGTCAAATCGCCGCGCGCCGGGCTGGTATCCCTCGCGATAGTCGGCGAGCCCCGCAAAATCTTCGCTGCCCTCTCGTGTGATCCAGTTGAACTCCAGTGGCCTGCCATCACGTCGGTGCGGGGCAACATACAGGAAGCCGAGGCTATACGGCCCAAGGAGCCATTTATACGTAGTCGCGACCAGGAAATCAGGGCGCACTTCTCCCACATTGAGCGGATACGCGCCCAGTGATTGGGCTGTATCCACCACCAGCGCCGCACCCACCGCCCGCGCCCGCTCGCCAACACGCACCAGATCCACCAGGCTCCCATCAGTCCAGTGGCAGTTTGGCACGGCGACCACGCCCGTGCGCTCATCGATGCGTTCCAGCAACGCCCCTGTCCAGTCGAAATCGAGCGGGCGCGGCACCGTCACGATCGTCGCGCCGGTCCGTTCCGCCAGGTCGCGCCACGGGTAGACATTGGAGGGGAACTGGTCTTCCAGCAGTACGATAGTCTGGCCCTGTCGTAGCGTAATATTCGCCGCCGCAGTGCCCACTCCATAGCTGATGGATGGGATGATCGCTACACCCTCCGGTTCGCCCCCGACCAACTCCGCAAACAGGCCCCGAGCCGTCTCAGCCTCGTCAAAGAAGTCCCGCAGCGTGATCTCCCACGGGTGCCCTTTACGTGCCACCGCTGCCTCGCCCGCCTCGCGTGCCGCTCGCGGCAACGGCGACATATATGCGCAGTTCAAGTACGCGATCCCCTCAGGAATCTCGAAGAGGTCACGCTGATTGCCCAGCACTAGAGAACATCTCCTTCTCTATCTCGTCGAGATAGCTGCAACCTCCACCTGCTTGATGAGAGCATACCTCACCGAGCATAGAATGCAATGATCTGGTCCGCATCGAGACGCGCATCCGCGTCAGCACGATCCGGCAGCCGCAGCACCCGCCCGCTCGTCCCCTCGCGCGCCAGCCAATCAGGGCTGGGTCGTGCTGCCATCTCCTCGATCACCTCTGGCATCTGCGCCACAGTCTCGTCTAACTCTATCACCTCGCCGGGCCGCACGAGATACGAGGGTATATCCACCCGGCGGCCACCAACCCGCACATGCCCATGATTGACAATCTGCCGTGCCATCGGCCGTGTCCGCGCGAACCCCAGGCGATAGACGACATTGTCCAATCGCCGTTCCAGCAGGCGCAGCAGATTCTCGCCCCGGTCGCCGCGCTGGCGATCCGCCTCGTTGACGTAGCGGCGAAACTGCCGCTCCAACACGCCATACAGCGCCTTGGCTTTCTGCTTCTCAAAGAGTTGCGTGCCGTAGGTTGAGCGCCTGCGCCGCCTGCGCCCGGTGCTGCCGGGCGGCACAGCCAGCCTGCGTTCGAGTGACGCACCTCCTGTGCCGTAGATATCAATCCCGAAGCGCCGCGAGACCTTGTGACGCGGCTCATGTCGTTTCGCCATTGGGGTGTCGCTCCTTGTCCCCGACTTCGTGAGTCTCACTCACGTCGACGCATATCTACCCAATCAATCCTGGCAAACCTCGTGCCCACACTTCAACAGCATCCTGGTCGTCTCTGCCGCCACGCTTGCGTCTGCGCGACTGGCACGGACCGCAGGAGAGGAGATGCCAGGAACGGAATCGAGGCCAGCTATCCCGCGCAGCCAACACAACGTTGCCGCAGAGGATGTCGGCCTCATATCGCCCGTACACTACTTCATCCACAGCGCTCCGTGCCGCTTGGCTCAGTTCGCAGCCTGCTGCTCTGGCTTGGGCATCGCCTGATGCCTCCGCACCGCCTCGATAACCTTGTCATGATCGCCAAAGCCGCCCTCGCGGAACATCGAGTGCACCAGCTCGCCATCCACCGTCACGTCGAACGAGCCATCGTACCACGGAATGATCTCGATCTCCGACAGCTCGTGGCGAAACTCCTTCATCAGCGCGCCAGTCAGCGCCAGCGTCTGCGGCTCATAGCCACACTCCGAGCAGTACGCTATCGTCACCTTGATCGGTCGTGTCGCCACACTCACCTCCCATGCTTATTACGCTTACTAGCTCAAAAGAAGCGCCGAGCGCTACGCCACCACCGGCTCGACGATGCTGCGAAGCGCCCGCACCACGTCGCGGTTATCCTCCGGCTTCATCGCCGCGCGCCCCTCCGCCATCAGCTCGGTTAGCTTCGCGCGTGCCTCCTCAGGAAGCTGCGTAATGGGCGTTTCCGGCGACCCAAGCTCGGGATGCTGTGTCGCCACCGTGCGCCGTAACGCGTCGCGCCGCTGCGTCACACTCTCCGGCCGCTCGATGAAGTGGCCCAGCTCCTTGAGCTGGTGATCAAACACGACAAACACAGGAATCGAGCGAAACTGCCCGTCTTTCAGATACTGGTCCATGATATCGAGATTCTGGTCGCGCAAAAAGATGCGCACGTTGAGCTTGCCGCTCTCCGTCGCGAGTCGGCCCAGCACCGGCAAATTATCGATCACATCTCCACACCAATCCTCAGCCAGCACAAGCACGTTCAGCCTCTGAGGTAGGGCCTTGAAGGTGGCGAGGTCCTCAGGATCAAAGGTCACCAGGCGCTCGTTCGCCTCAAAACGCTCCTGGTTGCGGGTCATCTGGGCCTTGAATTGATCGTATGTTAGGCCCTGTTCGAAACGCTCAACAGTTATACCCACGGTATCCTCCCTGCAGCACGATTTCGCCGCGCCCCAGCTAGACGCAATACACAATATCGCGCTATTCTCAATACTTCACAAAGAATAGCGTTGCACATATCGTACCGTGTCAAATTCCTCGTGTGCAAGCAACCATCGCACTAAAACCAAGTGATAGCTTATTGGAGTGATTGATCCGTTCCCCGCTCTTACTTCAAGCCAAGGCGCGCCCTCGCTCCAGCGCGAGATCGTAGATTACCTCGGCAAAGTTGGATTCTTTTAGCAGATCTTCCAGCATAAGATTTCCCCTCAACGCGATGCTTAAATCAGCTTTGCTCAGGCGTACGCCGGCCAGCGCGACCAGCATGCCGATCAGATCGCTCCGCTCAGTGCGCGGCAGTGGCGCATCCGCCAAGCGCTGCGCGACCGCTACTGCCGATGCTGGCGTCACATCCGCCATCAGACTAGCCAGCGGCCATAAGTGATAGTTCTCTGTTCCCAGAACACGGTCGGAAGGTATCTCCCACAATTTTACTACATCATACGCAAATTCCAATCTCCGCTCTTGTCCCCACATCATATGGAGCGGCGCCGCCACCCCTTTCTGCACCTACACCGCCGTGCCGCTCTTCCTTGGCATGCTGGAGGTAGATGTGCCCCTCGGTCCTGCTGTCTCCTTCCTGCTCGCCTCCCCCACCATCAACCTCGGCGCTATTGTGCTGCTCTTCGTCGTCTTCGGCTGGCGTGTCGCCCTCTTCTATGCCGCCGCCTGCCTCACCGCCGCCATCGCCGTCGGCTGGGCGCTCGGCCGTTTTCCCCGCGCCCTCGCCCTGCGCGACTACTTCTGGCCTGAGGAAGACGACCCCCCTCCCGGCACGTCGCGCATCGCCCTGCACAAAGCCGTAAGCCTGAGCCGCCAGCTCACCCGCAAGCTCCTTCCCTGGCTGGCGCTCGCCACCCTCGCCGGCATCCTGATCGACGCGCTGATCCCCACCCACACCGTCGCCAGTCTTGGCATCTTCGGCGTGAGTCTCGGCGTCCCGGCTGCCGCCCTCCTCGGCAGCATCATCTACGCCGACATCCTCCTGCTGATCCCCGTCGGCTTCGCGCTCATCCAGCATGGCGCGGCGACTCCTGTCGTCCTCACCTTCATGCTCGCCGCTTCAGGTATGAGCCTGCCCGAAATGGTCGTTTTGGGCCGCATCCTCCAGCCTCGCGTCGTCCTGCTCTTCCTCTCCGCGACGCTGCTCATGTACATGCTCCTCGGCTTCGGCTTCACCTTATTGTGAGAGCCACCTCAACCCTCCCGCGACGCCTTCCAATCCCGAAAGATGCGCAAGAGTGCCTGTGTCATGTGCGAATCCTCCACCTCGTGCGTAATACCGCCAGCAGCGCGCACCGTCAGATCGATCTGCTCCACATAGCGCTCGCATGGTGGGCAATCCGCCACATGTTCCTCGAAGCGTTGATGCTCCACCGGCGACAGCGCCCCATCCCGATACGCCGTCACCAGCTCCACCAACTCCCTGCACGTCAACTGCACGCCCTCCCGCGCACCGGCATTGTCTGTCTCGCTGTCCATCCTCATAGCTCATCGCTCCTGCGTGAAATAACGCTCCAACGCTTGGCGCACCTTCGACCGGGCGCGGTGCAGGAGTACTCTCTCATTTATCTCGCTGATATTCAGCACGTTACGCACCTCAGCGGATGACCAGCCCTCGACATCCCGCAGTGTAATCACCTCGCGCTGCTGCTGCGGCAGTACCGCGATCGCCTCGGCCACATACGCCCGTGTCTCCGCCGCCACGAGTGCCCGCTCCGGCGACGCCCCCCAGTCCCTTGGCGGCGACACCCACCATCTCCCTGGCTCGTCCGGCGCATCAGCCACCAGAAAGCTATCCAGATCGGGCGCTGGCTCATCAGGGTCGCTACTGCTCTCCCACGCCTCCGAGAAAGGAATGCTGCGACCTTCGCGCTTCGCG
>DASVOW010000546.1:0-6585 GCA_036383155.1 Ktedonobacterales bacterium | reverse complement strand
CATCTCGCAAGGTATCTTCGCCCTGGGGCTGGCGCTGCACCTGCTGCCCGCCTTCCACTGGACGGCAGCAAAGCTGGTTTTGCTGCCCCTCGGCGTCGTCAGCGGAGCGGCGATCTTCGTCGCTGTGCTGATCCTTGGTGCGACGTTGTGCTTCTGGACCGTCGAAACGACCGAGCTGGTCAATATCCTGACCTATGGCGGACGCGAGATGCTCAGTTGGCCGATGAATATCTACAATCAGGCGATGCAACGATTCTTCCTCTTCATCATACCCCTGGCCTTCGGTTCCTACGTCCCCACGTGCTACTTGCTCGACCGCCCGTTGCCCTTCGGACTGCCCGGCGCAGTAGCCTTCGCCGCGCCGCTGATTGCGCTGGTGTTCGCGCTGGTGGGCTGGAGCATCTGGAACGTCGGCGTGCGGCACTACCAGAGCACCGGCAGTTAGAAGTGGTTAGAAAGAGAGTCTGGCTATGATGGCGACGACCACAACGGCGGAGACACTAGCGACAACGACAGCGATGATCGAGGCGACCAACCTCGGCAAGACGTTTCGCGTGGCGCGACGGCGACCCGGAGTGCTCGGCGGGCTGCGTAGCGTGGTGGACCCTGAGGTGCGCGTGGTGCATGCCGTGCGCGATTTGTCGCTGCGGGTGGAGCGCGGCGAGATGCTGGGACTGATTGGGCCGAACGGCGCGGGTAAGAGCACGACGATCAAGATGCTGACGGGCATCCTCACACCCACCAGCGGCGCGATGCGTGTTGCGGATTGCGACCCACAGCGCCAGCGGCGCGAGCTGGCGGGGCGCATCGGCGTCGTGTTTGGGCAGCGCTCGCAGCTTTGGTGGGACCTGCCACTGATCGATTCGCTGAGCCTGCTGCGCCATCTCTATCGTGTGCCGGAGCAGCGCCACGCCGACAACCTCGCCCACCTGCGCCGCATGCTCGACCTCGATGAGTTCATCGAGACGCCGGTGCGCCAACTGTCGTTGGGCCAGCGCATGCGCGGCGATCTGGTCGCTGCACTGCTCCATGATCCTAAGCTGCTGTATCTGGATGAGCCGACTATCGGGCTGGATGTGGTGGCGAAAGCTCGCATCCGCGAGTTCCTGCGCGCGATCAACGCCGAACGCGGGGTGACGGTGGTGCTGACGACGCACGATATGGACGATATCGAGGCGCTCTGCCCACGCATGGTGATTGTGGATCACGGGCGCAAGCTCTACGATGGTGCGGTGGCTGGCATCCGCGAGCGTTTCGGTGGTGAGCGCACGCTCGTCGCGGTGCTCGACGAGGCGGAGGTCGCCGTGCTGCCTCGCGACGCCACTGGGCAGCCGCTGGTTACTGATCTGCCAGCGGGAGTGCATCAGGCGCCTGCTGAGTCGCCACGGGTCGCTTTACGCTTTGGTAGAGATACGTTGCCAGGACATGAGCTGGTGACGTGGCTTGGCGCGCGCTACCGGCTGCGCGATGTCACCTTTGAGGAGCCACAGATCGAAGACGTGATCCGCCGCATCTACGAGGAGGATCTGCTGCGTACGATGCCAGACGACGCCGAGCCGTCTCCGCGAACGGCATCGATCAAGGGATAGTGTCGATGGCATCCGTCCACTGACGCACTTGATCGGGAGTCATGTGACCCTCTGCGATGCGCCCGTCTTCATAGCCCCACTTCTGAGTGTCATGGAGGTATTGCTCACGCGAGATCAGGGTGCCTCCGCAGACTTTCTCGTCTGTAGCGGCACGGGCTGTGACCTCTAGTGGCAATTCGGTGTGCAGGCGGCGGGACAGGTGCAAGAGTACCCGGTCGGGTATCTGTGCTTGTTCGGCGGGATAGATGAAGCCGTAGAGAACCAGGTGACTAAAGAGCACGCGCCAGTGGGTGTCGAACCGCTCAATGAGGTGCTGCCAATCGAGGCGGTCGCCGTAGGCACGTATCAGGTGCGCGACATCGGCGCCGTCGTAGCGCTCACGCTCCATGACGAACATCTTCGACCAGAGCATCTCTTCGGGCGGGATCAGCTTCACCGGGATGCCAAACACCGTAGCCTCTGACGCGCGTGCAAACCAGTCATCATCCACTTGCGCGACACCGTTGCCCGAGCTGAAAATCACATCGACGAAGGCGTCGCCGTTGTACACCTTGCCCAGCCAGTGTGGGAAGGTGAGGTCGGTCTGGTAGCCGGCATTGGCGAAGATCTGGAGTATGCGCTCGCAGTCTCGGGGGTGCACGAAGATGTCGAAGTCTTTGGTGTGACGCTCGATGCCTGTGTAGTGCTGGAAGGCGTATGCGCCACCGACGAGGAATGGCGCTCCGGCCTCGATGAGCAGGCGCAGGGCGTCGCGGTAAAACGCTCGCGTGTGTTTGTCGAGCGTCGATTGTGCTCGTTCCTCGATCTCTCGCATGTCTACCTTCCTCTCCCGTTGCATTTGGGATGCGAATGTACAAAGGCAAGAGGTGTGCCACCTCAACTAGAGAAGCACGCTCCGAAAAGCATCGCCGTGAGCCAGGAGGTATGCAACTTGCCAGAGCATAGTGGGAGAGAGCAGGTGTGACAGGAAGGAGAATACGATGGCGACGAGCGACACAGTCCGGCTGGCTGCGGTTGCCGACATTCACTGCACCAGGACCTCGCAGGGCGTTTTCCAGCCACTATTTGCGCGGATCGCCGAGCGCGCGGATGTGCTGCTGCTCTGCGGCGACCTCACGGATTACGGCTTGCCCGAGGAGGCGCATGTGCTGGTGCGGGAACTGGCCGCCGCCGAGCGGGTGCCGACCGTCGCCGTGTTGGGTAATCATGATTTCGAGTCGGGTAAGCAGGATATGGTGCGCGATATCTTCTGCGAGGCTGGCCTCCACATGCTGGATGGCGATGCCCGCGAAGTGCATGGGATCGGCTTCGCCGGGGTCAAGGGCTTCGGCGGCGGCTTTGGCCGAGGCGCGCTGGGCCTGTGGGGCGAGGAGGTCAGCAAGCAATTTGTGCGCGCAGCCATCGACGAGGCGCTAAAGCTGGAGGCGGCGCTGGCACGGCTGCGCACGCCACAGCGTATCGCAGTGCTGCACTACTCACCGATCCGCGCGACGGTGGAGGGTGAGCCGCCGGAGATCTTCCCGTTTCTCGGCTCAAGCCGGCTGGAGGAGCCGCTGATGCGCTACCCGGTGACGGCGGTCTTTCACGGGCACGCCCATAATGGTAAGCGGGAGGGGAGTATCCGCGAGGGCACGCCGGTGTATAACGTTTCGCTGCCACTGCTGCGCAAGACCGCGCCTGATAAGTCCCCTTTCTTCCTGTTCGAGGTGCCGCTGGAGCATCCAGCGGAGACGCACTGAGTGCCGTCTGAGAGGTGCTTCAGGCGATGGCGGCGGGGCGGCAGGACTCGCAGGGGCGATAGCCAGCGGCAGCAGCCTCACGCTCAGACGCGAAGTAGACGCGGTGCTGGTCGGCAATGTCGCGAACGCCATGGCACGTCGGGTAGCAGAAGTAGTGACTGGTAGCGCTGCCGATGAAGCGCAGGCGGGACTGTGCCATGAGCTCTAACACGTCGGGGTCGAGGCCCTCGGCGGAGAGGATAGCGCGCTTGATGTCGATGCCACCCATGCTGTATTGGCCGAGTGTGCCGTCGCTGCGGACGACGCGGTGACAGGGAATGAAGAGCGGGATGGGATTGTGCGCCAGGGCGGTGCCGACGGCGCGGACGGCCTTTGGCGAGCCGATCTCGCGGGCGATCCATGCGTAGGGCCGTACCTCGCCACGCGGGATCTCCAGCGCCTTGAGCAGGACGGCGCGCTCGAACTCGGAGAGGCGCGAGAGGTTGAAGCGCAGGCTGGACTTGCCCGTTCCCGTAAGATGCTGGGTGAGAGCGGCGACCAGGGTGGCGGGCGGCTCGGCGGCGGGATGTAATGTTCTGTCGAGCCAGGTCTGGACGGCCTGCTCGAAGTCGAGGGCAGTGTCGGCGCGCGTGACGGCTTCGAGTCCGACGCGACTATAGGCCACGAAGATACGGCCTACTGGCGTCTCCAGCGGGAAGTAGGCGATGCCGACGCCGAGGCGGTCTAGCACGATGCTGCTCAGGGCCGGGGGTGCGGAGACTTCACCCAGGCTGCGCAGGCTGCGCAGGAGGGCGCGCGCCTCGCCAGGGGTTCCCCGCTGGTGGTCAGGCGTGGGACTTTGTCGCGAATCCATTGCTCATCTCACCTCCAGCAGCCGCGCCGCGACGAACGCCTCGCGCACCCGCTGCGTTCCCCTGTGGACATGGGCTTTGACGGTGCCGACGGGCTGCGCGAGCAGCGCGGCAATCTCATCATATCCCATACCTTCGACGTGGCGCAGGATGACGGCGACGCGCAGGTGTTCCGGCAGCGCGGTCAGTAGCGCCGCCAGCTCGCGGCGACCTTCCCCGGCCTCAGCGGCGACATCGGGTCGCTCGCGGCGGTCGGATTCGATCTGGTAGGCAGGGCTGCTGCGGTCGTCGTCGTCGCCAGGATCCAAGGGAATCTGGCGCAGGGTGTGGCGGCGGACACGGTTACGGTAGACATTCAGCGCGATCTGGTAGAGCCAGGGGCGAATGGCGAGCGTGCTACGCTGCTCGGCTGAGTAGCCGGGCAGGGCGCGATAGGCGCGCACAAAGGCGTCCTGGGCGATCTCTTCGGCATCTTGAGGATTACCGGAGAGGCGCAGGGCAAAGCCGTAGAGCCGGTGCTGGTAGGACAACACCATCTGCTCGAAGCTGGAATCGAGGTCGCCGATGAGCATGATGCGCAGATCGTCTTCGGCCAGCACGCCTGACCCTCCTTCTCGCGTGTTCTGTCTAGCGAAACACGGCTTGAGGGGAATGAGTTGCAGTGGACTATGGCAAATGTATGAACTTGTATGACATTGGGCTATTCGTCGTGTGATGCTGAGACGGCGCCGGCCATTTCGGGCTGAGCGGTGTGGGTCTCTTGTACGGGACGCACGGTGACAAGGTTACTATGGAAGGTGCTCTGGCCGGCGATGTCGGCGAGGGCATCGGAGGTGACCCAGTTGACGTTGCGGCCGTCGGGGGAGTGTTTGCCCCACTGGCCCTTGGGGGCGACGGCGACGCCGGGCGGGACGTCAGTTGTGACGACGGCGCGCAGGCGGCAGGAGCCACGGGCGCTGGCGACGACGACATCCGCGCCATCAGTGACGCCACGCGCTGCGGCGTCGGCGGGGTTGATCTCGATATAGGGTACGCCTTCCTTTGCGCGCAGGCTGGATTGGTTGCCCAGGCTGCTGGAGACGTAGTGGTGGGCGGCGCCGGAGATCAGCACCAGCCGGGAGCCGTCCGTACCAACTGCATCTGTGCCAGCAAATTCGGCGGGTGTGATGTAGTCGGGCAGGGGGTCGATGCCATAGGCGGCGGCGAGGGCGTCGCTGCGCAACTCGACCTTGCCGGAGGGCGTGGGGAAGCGCAGATCGGCGAAGGGCACCTCAGTCTCTAGGGTGAACGTCAGCGGCACGGTTCCCTCGGCTTTGAGGCGAGCGAGCGTGATGCCATCGAGCAGGGGATTCGTGGCGCGGGTGGCGTCGAGCACTTCGGCGATCACGTCTTCGGCGTCCTGGTGCAGCCACGGCTCGTCGTAGCCCATCGCGGTCGCCAGCAGACGCGTGACATCCCAGTTGCTCTTGGCTTCGGCGAGCGGCGCGATGGCGGGTGTGTTGAATTGCAGGTGGCGGTGGCCGTAGGGTTTGTGGAGATCGACCTGCTCAAGCTGACTGGTGGCTGGCAGCACGATGTCGGCGTATGCGGCGGTGTCGGTCATGTACAGATCGTGCACGACGGTGAAGAGATCGGGGCGCTGGAGGCCCTGAATCGTCAGGCCGGCGTTTGGCGAGGATGTGACTGGGTTGGCGCAGAAGACGAAGAGCGACTGGATCGGCGGATCGCCGATCTCGCCAGTGAGGGTCGCGCCAAGACGGGTCATATTGACAATGCGCGGCGTGGGTGGGCACGCGCTGGCGTGGCCGAGCGCTTCGGCGTCCCAGCGGACGTAGCCGCTGGTGCTGTAGTAGAGGCCGCCGCCACGCACGCCGTATTGACCGGTGACGGCGGGGAGGCAGCAGAGGGCGCGGATGGTCTGGCCGCCGTTGCCGTGGCGCTGGATGCCATCAGAGGTCTTGAGCATGGCGGGCCTGGTCGTGCCGTAGCGGTGGGCCAGCTCCTCGATGGTAGCGGCGGGGACGCCGGTGATGGCGGCGACGCGCTCGGGTGGGTATGCGCGGGCGCGCTCGCGGAGGTCTTGCCAGCCGATGGTGTTCGCCGAGAGCCAGGCTTCGTCGTGGAGGCCGTCGCGGAAGAGGATGTGGAGCAGGCCCAGGGCGAGCGCGCCGTCGGTGGCGGGGCGCGGCTGGATGTGTTGATCGGCGCTGCGGGCGGTGAGCGTGCGGCGAGGGTCGATGACGACGACGTAAGCGCCGTTGCGCTGCGCCTGGCGCAGGGTGGGCATGACGTGGGGGCCGGAGCTGGCGGGGTTGTGGCCCCAGATGACGATCAGGCGGCTGTGCAGGAAGTCGGATTGTTCTGGCGCCCAGCGTGCGCCGACCGTGGCCTCGACGGCAGCCTCAG
>DASVOW010000545.1:0-9749 GCA_036383155.1 Ktedonobacterales bacterium | reverse complement strand
CGTCGAAGCCAGAGACGAAGCCTCTCGCCCGCATTCGAATGCTGAGACAGACCACTTGCGGAAGGGAAGGGATATACCTGATGGCCGAGTTCTCCGGCATCGACCCAAAGATTTTCAAGGCGTACGACGTGCGCGGCGTCTATCCCTCGGAACTCAACGAAGATGCCGTGTATGCCATCGCTCGCGCACTCGTTCAGTACCTCGGTGCGAGCCAGGTCGCCGTGGGCCGTGATATGCGCGTTTCTTCGCCTGCGCTGGCGCAGGCGACCATACGGGGCATCACCGACCAGGGGGCGGACGCCATCGACCTCGGCCTGACCACCACCGACGAGCTGTATTTCGCGGTCGGCAAGTATGGCTATCCGGGTGGGGTGATGATTACGGCGTCGCATAATCCCGCCAAGTATAACGGCATGAAGATGTGTCGCGCTGACGCGATCCCACTCAGCTCGGAGACCGGCCTTAACGAGGTCCGCGACATCGCGCTGTCGGGCGCCTTCGCGCAGCCGTCGCGCACGGGTGAGGTGATCCAGCGGGATGTGACCGATGAATATATCGAGTATGCGCTGTCGTTCATCGATGTGAAGAACGTCAAGCCGCTGAAGATTGCGGTGGATGCGGGCAATGGCATGGCCGGCATGATCATTCCGCGCGTCTTCCAGCACCTGCCCTGCCAGCTCATCCCGCTCTACTTCGAGCTTGACGGGACGTTCCCCAATCACCCGGCCAGCCCCATCGAGCCGGAGAACACGGAGGAGCTGCGCCGGGTGGTCGTGAGGGAGCATTGCGACATGGGCGTGGCCTTCGACGGCGACGCCGACCGGATGTTTTTGGTCGACGAGAAGGGCGAGCTGATTGGCGGCGACATGGTGACGGCGCTGGTGGCGCAGAGCTTGTTGCAGAAACACCCTGGATCTACGATCCTCTACAACCTAATCTCCTCGCGGAGCGTACCAGAAGTGATCGAGCGCAACGGCGGGCGGGCGATCCGCACGCGCGTCGGTCACTCGTTCATCAAGCCGCAGATGCGCGAATACAATGCGATCTTTGGCGGCGAGCATTCGGGGCATTTTTACTTCCGCGATAACTGGTATGCCGACTCCGGCTTGATCGCGTTCCTGATTGTGCTGGAGATGGTCAGCTTGAGCGGCAAGACGGTCTCAGAATTGCTGGCCCCGATTGATACGCGCTGCCGCAGCGGCGAGATCAACACCGAGGTGAGCAACCAGCAGGAGAAGATGGCGGCCATCGAGCAGCACTATGCGGCTCAGGGCGCGCAGATCGATCACCTGGATGGGATCACCGTCGAGTTCCCGACGTGGTGGTTCAACGTGCGTCCGTCGAACACGGAGCCGTTACTGCGCCTGAACCTCGAAGCGGATACATGCGAGGAGATGGAGCGCCGCCGCGATGAGGTGCTCCAACTTATCCGCTCATAGCACACTCTGGCACACCCTAGCACACTCTGGCACACCCTCTTGTCGCAGTATGCGGCAACCTGATGCAGACCGACCACCTCCCGAGGAGGCAGAACCGATGGGCGTCTTTTCTCGTTTCACCAACTACATCAAGACCGTGATGAGCTCGTTCCTGGATCGCGCCGAAGATCCAGGACAGACGCTCGATTACTCGTATCAGAAGCAGCTCGAACAGCTCCAGAACCTGCGGCGCAGCATCGCCGACGTGGTGACGAGCGAGAAGCGGCTGGAGCTGCAGGAGGCGCAGATCAACGCGCAGATCGAGCGCTTTGACAGCCAGGCGCGGCAGGCGCTGGCGCAGGGTAGAGATGATCTGGCGCGGCTGGCGCTGGAGCGCAAGCAGGGGCTCCAGACGCAGATCGCGACGTTCGACACGCAAATTGCGCAGCTCAAAGATCAACAGCAGAAGTTCGTGACGATGGAGCAGCGCCTCTCCGCCCGCGTCGAATCCTTCCGCACGCAGAAGGAGATGGTGAAGGCGCAGTACGGCGCGGCGCAGGCGCAGGTGCGCATCCAGGAGGCGGTGACGGGCATCTCGGAGGAGATGTCGGACGTGAACCTGGCGGTGGAGCGCGCGCAGGATAAGGTGCTGCAGATGCAGGCGCGGGCCAGCGCGATGGACGAGCTGGCGGAGTCAGGCACGCTGCCGGAGATCGGGGCACGGCCGGGCGACGATATTGACCGGCAGCTCAAGGCAATGTCGGGGCAGTCTGATGTCGACCGTGAGCTTGCCGCGATGAAGTCGCAGCTCCAGATTGAGAGCCCGCAGCAGGGGCAGTTGCCGCCGCCAGCGGGCAGCTAGGAGAGTGACGCATGATCGTGCGCATCATGACCGATGACCAGTACCACCTCGACGATAGTCATCTGACGGAGCTGCAGCGGCTGGACAACGCGCTGGATGGCGCGGAGGAGCGCGGCGACGCCGTTGCCTTCACGGCGGCGCTTCAGGAGCTGACGGCGTTTGTGAAGCAGCACGGCACGCCCGTCGCGATAGATGAGGTGGTCGCCTCAGATATGATCGTTCCAGCGCCGGATATGTCGCTGGAGGAGGCGAAAGAGCGGCTCCAAAGCATGGAGTCGAAGCAAGTGGCAGGGCAGTAGGCAGTTGCCACCGCGCCTGAAGGCGGCTATCGCTGCCGCGAACTCCGCCTGCGCGGACTGGGATGCGACTCCGCCTCAACAGTAGAAAACATCCCGCCTCTTTTCACAGGGGGCGGGATGTTTTGTTTGGCATTGATCCGCTGTGTAGTTGGCGATATGGTAGTGAACACTGATAGCGTGGTTGCGACAAGCTGGCGCCCAGTCCAGTTGGGTTTTGACAACGGTCGTATGCTCATGAGCAGCACAGGAGGCGCTCATGACATCCGCCACGTCCCCATCCTCATGCTCTACCCGTAGGTGTTGTACTTGACCGGGTGGAGGGTAACGACCACGCGGCTCTCGCCCGGCTGGTCGATTTGGCGCAGGTCTGTGTGGTACTTCTGGCCGACTTTGTCGGCAAACGCGTAATCGGGATCGGGCTGTATCTCAGCACGGGCACGGATCTCGAGCGTCCGGTACGGATTGGTCGGATCCAGAATAAAGAGCGTGGCCTCTGGGTGCTTCTGTAGGTTCTTCACCTTCTGGCGGCTGGTACTGAGTGAGAGTCTCACCACCCCCTCATCGTCGGCGAGGAACCAGAGGGCTGTGACGTGCGGGTACCCATCTGAGCCGATGGTTGCAAGTACGGCCACATCGGTTTGCAGGAGGTCACGATGCGATGCGGGAACGGCTGCCATGATGTGACTCCTTCCTGATCAAGCGAAAGCGACGCTGCGGGTGCGAGCGCGCTCTCAGACCAGCGCATCGCTGTCTCCTAACAGTGTTCGTCGCGTCTAGAATCGTGCATAAGTGATGCCAACGCCCTTCAACGCAGGCCACGTACTGCTCAGTCTCGTTGGATTTTGACAGTCGGGCAGGTTGCTTGCGCTTGGTCTGGGTAGCGGCTCTAAGCATGCCTCCATTCGACGGGCTCCATCAAGGAAACCGTATAACGAGGCGAACTTAGCATTTCTCAGTGGCCGTTCTGACATCGTGCGAGCGGTGTACGGACTCTACGCGCCTTTGTCGGACGAACTGAAGGCGGAACTCGTTCGTTTACAGGCAGAGCAGTTACGGGCGGAAGTAGAACGCCTGAAAGCCGAGTGCGTCACACTACGAGCTTCACCGGCCCTTTAGCCTCGTCCAACTTATCAAGTTGACATGTTGTATAGACCAATGGTATAGTTGCTCCCAATATCATGTGGCTGTCTGCTGCGGCAAGTGGCCCATTGCTTGCGCCGGACTGCTCAATGGTAGTGCAGGTAGTCGGTGGACATCTGCTGGTCCCGGTCACTGTAGACCTTCATCTGAGGAGACCACGCACATGAGTACTGCCAGCGCAGCAACAGAGGCATCCGTCCTCACGTCACGTCAGCCTTCCGCAGGAGACCGTGCCCTTGGCGCACTCCAGAGTCTCGGCCGCTCGCTCATGCTCCCCATCGCGGTCTTGCCAGCCGCCGGTCTGCTCCTTCGCCTGGGGCAGCCCGATCTCCTGAACATCCCTTGGATGGCGGCTGCCGGCAGCGGCGTATTCGACAACCTCGCCCTCATCTTCGCCGTCGGCATCGCCGTCGGATTGGCCGATAGCGATGGTGCCGCGGGCCTCGCGGCCCTCGTCGGCTACCTCGTCTTCACAGGCGTCTTCAAGACCATCATCCCGCAGGTCAAAGGCGCTCCCGATCCCAACATCAACATGGGTGTCCTCTCCGGCATCATCATTGGAATCACCGCTGCCTTGCTGTATCGGCGCTACCATGACATCCGCCTGCCGGACTACCTCGCGTTCTTCGGTGGCCGGCGCTTCATCCCGATCATCACCGCGCTCGTCGCGGTCGTGCTGGGTGTGATTTTTGGGATCATCTGGCCGCCCATCCAGAACGTCGAGCTGAATATCGGCCAGGCCATCATCTCCAGCGGCCCCATCGGCGCCGGCATCTATGGGTTCTTCAACCGGCTGCTCATTCCCCTCGGCCTGCATCACGTCATCAACACCTACGTCTGGTTCCAGCTCGGCACGTATCACGGCGCCACTGGCGACCTCAACCGCTACTTCGCCGGCGACCCCTCAGCGGGGAATTTCATGGCCGGCTTCTTCCCGGTCATGATGTTCGGCCTGCCCGCCGCCTGCCTCGCCATGATTCGCCACGCGAAATATGGTAAGGTCGCCGCCGGCATCCTGATCGCAGCCGCGCTCACCTCATTCCTCACTGGCGTCACGGAGCCGGTCGAGTTCGCCTTCCTCTTCGTCGCGCCGCTGCTCTTCGTCGTTCATGCTCTGCTCACCGGCTTATCATTGGCGATCTGCACGATGCTCGGCATCCGCATCGGGTTTACCTTCTCCGCCGGACTGTTTGACCTCGTGCTCAACTTCGGCAAGTCCAACACGCACAACCCCGGCCTGCTGCTGGTCGTCGGCGTCGTCTACGGCGTCATCTACTACTTCGTCTTCAGCTTCTTCATCACCCGCTTCGACCTCGCCACCCCAGGCCGCGGCGAAGCATCCACCGGTCTCAGCGCCGACTGGATATTGCCCGAAAGCCAGCGCGGCCCCCGTGTTGCCAAGGGCGCGGTCGCGCAGGCCATTGCGGCTGATGCGGCGAGCAAAGGCGGCACGAGCAAAGATGATGCGCTGGCCAGCGAGATCGTGCAGGCCCTCGGCGGCAGCGACAACGTCCAGAGCGTCGAAGGCTGTATCACTCGCCTGCGCCTCTTCATCAACGACCCTGAGCGCATAGACGAGGCCCGGCTCAAGAGTCTTGGCGCTTCCGGCGTCATCAAGAAGGGCAAGATCGTGCAGGTGGTCATGGGCACGCAATCCGACCGCATCGCCGAGCGCATGAAGCGCATCCTCAAGGGCACCACGGTTACGACTGAGTCTGAGTAGTTCGGATATCCCGGTCGCGCGGCCTACGGGCCGCGTGACCGGACCGCGAGGATGGTGGCTTGTATGGCGGAAATATCGGTGCTTGCGCCTATGGACGGCACCATCGTGCCCCTGGAAGACGTGCCGGACGACGTCTTCGCCCAGGGCATGGCCGGTGATGGCGTCGCGATTGACCCTTCCGGCTCGGTCGCCGTCGCCCCCATGACGGGCAATCTCGTCAAGCTGTTTCCAGGTGGCCACGCCTTCGGCATTGCCCTTCCCGGCGATGTCGAGCTGATCGTCCATATCGGGCTGGATACCATCGAGCTGCAAGGGCAGGGCTTCGAGAACCTCGCCATCGAAGGCACTACCGTCAAGGTCGGCACGCCGATTGTCCGGTTTGACCGCACCGCCATCGAGCAGCAGGGCAAAGTGATCCTCAGCCCGGTCGTCTCGTCCGGCGCTGGACGCATCGTGCGCCGCGCCAAAGGGATCGTGCGAGCCGGGCAGGACGTGCTCTTCGTGCTGGAGGTCTAACGGAGGTACGCAATGGCGCAACGCAACGTGACAGTGGCGAGCAAATCTGGTCTGCATGCCCGCCCCGCCGCTGTCTTCGTGCAGGAGGCAAAGCGGTTTCAGTCCGCCGTCACGGTGGCAAAAGACGGCAAGACAGTCAACGCGAAGTCCATCCTCTCCGTCCTTACGCTTGGCGCCAGCCGAGGCGATCAGGTCGTGCTCGCCGCTGAGGGCAGCGATGCCGACACAGCTGTGGAGTCCCTGGCGTCGCTGCTGGAGCAAGACCTCGGATGAACGTGTTGCGTGGCGTTCCGGCAGCACCTGGTCTGGCCATTGGCACGGCGCACCTCATTGCGCCTCTCGCGCCGGTTGATCTCACCGCTCACCGCTCCGTTGACTCAGTGACGGAGATACCGCGGCTCAACGCCGCCATTGCCGCCGTGCGTACGCAATTGGAGGCGCTGTCCGCGCGTGCCCGCGGCACGGCAGCGGACATCCTGGCCGCGCATCGCGAGATGCTGGATGATCCCGAACTGCACGAAGGCGCCCGCGTCGCCATAGACGAAGGTGCCACTGCCGAGGCCGCCATCACCCACGTCGCCGGTAGCTATGCCGGGTCGCTCGCCGCGCTCCCCGACCCTTACCTCGCCGCCCGCGCGGACGATGTGCGCGACATCGCTCGCCGCATCGTCGCGGCGCTGCGTGGAGTCTCGCTGGATGTACGCCTGGATCGCCCCGCCGTCCTCGTCGCGCGTGACCTCGCCCCCGCCGAGACGGTCGGCCTGGATACCAACTTCCTTCAGGCCATCGTCACGGAAACCGGTTCGGCGACCGGCCACCTCGCCATCGTAGCGCAGGGCCTCGGCATCCCATGCGTGGTCGGCGTGGCCGGCGCGCTCGATGCCATTGCCAGCGGCGCATCGCTCATCGTGGATGGCACCGGTGGCGCGGTGACTATAGACCCGGATGCCACCGCCCTCGCCGTGGCGCAGTCGGCCATCGCCGCCGCGACGCAGGCGGCGCGGGCGCTGGAAGCGTACCGTGACCGCCCCGGCATGACCGCCGACGGCACCCCCATTGAGGTCTTCGCCAATATCGCCTCGCTCGCCGAGGCGCACAAGGCCGTCGAGCAGGGCGCCGAAGGCGTCGGTCTCTTCCGCACCGAGCTGCTCGCCGCTGGTGGCCTCCCCGACGAGAACGCGCAATACCAGACCTACCTGGAAGTGGCCGAGGCGCTGCGTCGCCCGCTCATCGTGCGCACCTTCGACATCGGCGGCGACAAGCCGGTCCCTGGCCTGGATATTCCGCAGGAAGCAAACCCGTTTCTGGGCTGGCGCGGCATTCGCCTCGCATTGGACCGGCCCGATGAGATCTTCCTGCCTCAGATTCGCGCCCTCCTGCGCGCCGCTGCCACCCACGACATTCGCGTGATGCTGCCGATGGTCGCCACCCCGCGCGAGGTCGCCGCCGCCCGCGCCCTGATTGATACCGCCGTGCGCGACTTGGAAAGCCAGGGCATCCCGCTGCGCCGCATGCCCGTTGGCATCATGGTTGAGACGCCCGCCGCCGCCATAACCCTTGATGTCTTTCGCAGTCTGATAGACTTCGCCTCCATTGGCACCAACGATCTCGTCCAGTATACCTACGCGGTGGACCGCACCAACGCCAGCGTCCGCGACCGCGCCGCGCCGCTCGGCACCGCCACACTCCGGCTCATCTCCCTTGCCGCCCGCGCCGGAATGCCGCTGGCGGTCTGTGGACAGCTCGCCGGTGACCCGGAAGCCGTGCCGCTTCTGGTCGGCCTCGGCGTCCGTGAGCTTTCCGTCGCTCCTGCCCGTATCCCCGAAGTCAAACAGACCCTTGCGCGCCTGACCCTCGACGAGATGCGCGCCCTTGCCCAGCAGCGCCTCTCCGGCGCCGATTAATCCGAGCCCGCGCAGGCGGGCTTCGTAGCGGGAGGCCTCTAGGCGCGGCCTTCAACCGCCAGCCCTCGGGCGGTGTTCGGATCACCGTTGCAAAGATCATCAGTGGCGCGACGCCAATCTACAACGACCCAGACAGATTGCGTATGACGCGTCAAACAACTGAGAATCAGAGATAATGGGAGGATCACTCATGAGGGAGAGTACAGGTGGCCAGGTACAGCATCTTCTCTTATGCGACGACATCTCTAGCGTGTGCGCTGGGGCAAAGACATTTAGTCGAAAGGTCACCCCACTCGAACACCCCGAAGAGTACGTCCCCTAACTATTTCGAGCGCCTGAGCCTCCCCACAGAATGCGCGATCAGAAGGGGAGGTCCCAGACGGGGAACCAGCGCTCGGTCTCTTGCTCCATGGGCAGCTCTTTGCCGAGGGCGGAGGCGAGGCGCAACTCCTCGGGGTTGTCGCGACGGCGCAGGCGGTCGTGTGAGTCGGTCTGCGGGACGAAGGGGTAGAAGAAGCCGCGCTTGTAGTTGTACATCCAGTAGAGGGCATGGCCGTTGGCGTCTTTGAAGGCGAAGATGGCGAAGAGGAGCTGGCTGCCGTAGCCTTCGTCGAGCAGGGTGCGGCTGGCGACGTGGAGCGTGGTCACGAGCGCCTGGAAGTCTTTGCCCTCAAAGATGAGCCAGGAGTAGCCGAGGTCGTCTTTGTAGGCGCGGTAGGTGATGCCGTCGTCGCGCTCGGCGAGGTGGAGCAACTGGTCGAGGTCGCGCTGCATCTGGGCAAAAGGCGCCGAGGCGACGCCTCTGAAGCACATCGCCGCGATACCTACGGGCGTGAGATTTTGCTCGATCTCCAGGGTAGTCTGGGCCGTGCTCATCGAGAACAGGCGCTCCGGCCCAACGGGAACTGGCTTCTGACGGCCGAATAGTGTATCCAGAAAACCCATCTGCTCCGGCTCCTCCTGGCAAGGAGGGCGCCCGCGTCTTGCGCCGGGCGAGGCCCAGGCTGACTATCGAGCGTCCTCTGCATGCGTGTGATCGTGTGTTGTCGCGACGATTATGAGAGGTAGTGGGCGCTTTCCATCTGCTTCTGCATCGCCATCAAGCGCTGGACGCGCTCCTCGGTGGAGGGGTGGGTCGAGAACAGCGTCGAGAGGCTCTCGCCACGCAGGGCAGGCACGATGAAGAGGGCGTTGACCGTCTCGGCGCGGCGGAAGTCTTGGTCCGGGATGCCGCCATGCTGGATGTTGTTGCTGATGCGGAGCAATGCCGAGGCAAGATTCTGCGGGGCGCCGGTAATGAGCGCCGAGCCACGGTCGGCGGCCAACTCGCGGTAGCGCGAGAGCGCGCGGATCAGCACGAAGCTCAGCACGTAGGTGACGACCGAGGCCAGCAGCGCGATGAGCACGGCCATGCCTTCGTTGTCGTTGCGGCGCCGCCCGTAGCCACCGCCAAAGCCGCCGAACATGCCGAACCAGACGAGGTTGCGCACGATCAGCGAGGCAACCATCGAGAAGAAGGTCGCGATGGTCATCACCAGCATGTCGCGGTTGATGATGTGCGTCAGCTCGTGCGCCAGCACCGCCTCAAGTTCCGGCTCGCTCAACTGGTTGAGGATGCCGGTGGTCACCGCCACCACCGCGTGGTTCTTGCTGCGCCCGGTGGCGAACGCGTTGGGGATGCTGGAGTTGACGATGGCGATCTTGGGCTTGGGCAGGTTGGCCTGCAGCGCCAGCCGCCCGATCATGTCGTGGAGCTGCGGCGCTTCCGCCTCGTCGACCTCGCGCGCGCCCATCGAGAAGAGGGCGATCTTGTCGGCGAAGAAGAGCTGAACGAAGGCGATGCCGCCCGCTATGAGTATGAGCGGGACCAGGCCAATACCGGTGTAT
>DASVOW010000544.1:0-2979 GCA_036383155.1 Ktedonobacterales bacterium | reverse complement strand
GGGCAGCCGCGCTACGAGCAGCTATTCCGCGATCTCTCGGAGCGCACCAGCAACGTGCGCGCGCGCATCGGCTTCGATGTCGCGCTGTCGCATCGCATCTATGCCGGGTCAGACTTCTTCCTGATGCCGAGCGCTTTCGAGCCGGGAGGATTGGGGCAGCTTATCGCGCTGCGCTATGGCACGCTGCCTATCGTACGCGCGACGGGTGGGCTGGCAGATACGGTGACCGATGTGGACGCGAACCCGGACGCCGGCAATGGATTGAGCTTCGAGGAGTATAGCGCCGAGGCATTGCGGCGGACACTGGAGCGTGCGCTGCTGCTCTATGCGGAGCGTGGGCTCTGGCAGACGCTCGTTGCACGCGCCATGGCCTACGACTCGCGCTGGTCGGCCAGCGCACGCGCCTACGCCGACCTCTATCGGCGCGTGCTGCGTCTCCCTATGACGGGCGGCGCATGAGGCAAACACGCGGAGATCGAGGGCGCATACACGTGCGATTCATACGGCTGCGCGTGCCGAAATTCATTGACGCTGGTATTCATCTATGCTACTATCCATGATACCGAGGGCAGGCGGCGCGACGTGGCGGCAACTGGATTCGTGTGGTGGGGCGGGGTGGCACGGCGCAAACCTGATTCCGCGGGCGCGTTGCGTTTCGTATGTGCCACGGAAAAGCGAGGGTGCGCCCGATGTTCCTGCAACGCCTCACAAAGTGGTTCAAAGAGACTTTCTCTCGCGTCGTCTCCCATGTGCGTACTGCCTTCACCTATGATGCTGAGCGCGAGCCGGTAGCGAGCAACTATACACAGGTGACTGAGCATAGCTTTGTATCGGCGGACTACCTGTTGCCACCAAACTGGCTGGAGGACGCTCGCCGCCTACGCCCACAACTTCTCACGCCAGACGAGACATCCCTCAGGCGACCGCTGGAGACGAAACCAGTGGAGAAGGCTGAGAAGCAGCAACTCCCCAGCCAGAGCCGCACAACGAGCACAAACAACCAGGCTGCTCGCGTCGGCTCAGCGCAAGCGCAGCAGCCCTCTCGGCCAGCTCCACCCACACAACCCACGCGGGCGATTCCCGCACCGCCCAAGGATTCCACGGGGCAAGACGAGGCGGCAGACGATCAGGTGCTGCACCGCCGATTGATGTCGCTCAAGCATCTGGTGCGGCTTGGCGTCTATAACGAGGGCTTCGCGTCCGGACGCACGCCTGAGCAGTATCATCACAGCCTTGGCATCGATGAGTACGAGGACGATATGGGCAGGGGATAGCCAGCGGGCTTACGCCGTCAGCTTCGCAATACGCAGGAGCTCGGAGACGCTCCACGCCTGAGCGATGCAGCCGCGCGGCGCGTAGGGCGCGACACCTTCTGCAATCTCGCAGGCGGTACCCACACCGCTTTCCAGTAGGTGCTGCGTGAGGGGCGCGAGTAGGGCATGTGTGTGCGTCGTATCGCCGTAGACCCAGGTGCAGGCATCGGCATATGCGCCGAGGAGCCATGGCCAGACGATGCCCTGGTGGTAGGCAGCATCGCGTGCGCGCTGATCGCCGCCATACGTGCCAGTGAAGCGCGGATCGTCCGGCGCAAGCGTGCGCAGCCCTAGTGGTGTCAGTAGCTCGCGCTCCACCATCGCGAGAATCGAGCGCGCCTGCGCATCGGGTATCAGCGGCCTGGCGAGGGTAAGGGCAAAGACCTGATTTGGCCGCAGTGACCAATCGAGCGCACCCCGACGTCCCTCGACATCGACGACATCGTAGAGAGAGCCGCCCGCATCATACCAGAAGCGCGGCATGAAGCTGCGCTCCACCGCCTGCCGCAGCCCGTCATAACTGGCGGCGTCGCGTCCCAGCCGCCGCGCCCAGTCGCCCATATTCGCCAGCGCCGCATACCACAGAGCATTGATCTCGACGGGCTTGCCCCAACGCGGCGTCACTACCCAATCGCCAACTTTGGCATCCATCCAGGTGAGCTGCACACCCGGCGCGCCCGCGCGGAGCAGTCCGTCCGCCGCATCTACGCCGATGCCGTAGCGGGTGCCGCGCACATGCCAGCCGACGATGTCTTCGAGCATTGGGAATAATTCGCGCAGCAGATCTTCGTCGTGCGTCGCGTCGAGGTAGCGGCTCAGGGCGTGGAAATACCAGAGTGTGGCGTCTACGGTGTTGTACTCCGGCTCGGTCGCGCCGTCGGGGAAGCGATTGGGAATCATGCCATGATCGACATAACGGGCGAATGTACGCAGCAGACCACGCGCCTCAGCGTAGCGCCTGGTGGCGAGCGTCAGCCCGGGCAGGGCGATCATGGTGTCGCGTCCCCAGTCGGTGAACCACGGATAGCCCGCGATCACGGTCACCGGCGGATCGCTCGCTTCGCTACTCGCGGATGCGCCCTCCACCGGGCGCGTGACGATGAATTGATCGGCGGCGAGCGTGAGGCGGGCGATGAGGGAGTCTGCATCCGCACTGGCTCCGGCTTGTTCCAGTAGGGCGGCACAGCGCCGCTGCTCGCGGTCAAGCGCCGCCGCAACAGTCGCCTCGTGTGCCGCGCTGCCGATGCCCACGAGCTCGGACGGCAGATCAGATTCCGCCGAGAGCACGAGGGTGGCGGTCGCGCCTGGGGCCAGCTCGATGCTGAACCGGCCTGGCAGGTAGACATCTTCGGTATCTTCCAGACCGCGCTGGTGCTCAGCGCGATGGAAGATCTGCCAGTTCCATTCACCTACGGGAGTGAAGCGCGCAGGCACGCTCATGATCAGGCGATAGGGCAGCGACCCGGCGAACGCGCGCACGATGCAGGCGGCTGGCTCCGCGTCTACCAGGAAGCGCCAGTCGTTGGCGCCACGGGTGAAGCTGTGGTGATCGCGGTCGAGGCAGTAGGGCGCGAGGGAGAGGGAGATTGCCCCGTCCGCCGGTCGCGCGAGATAGCGATATTGCACGAAGGTGATGTTGTGGCCGTGGGCCATCCAGACGCGCTTC
>DASVOW010000543.1:0-3112 GCA_036383155.1 Ktedonobacterales bacterium | reverse complement strand
AATGTAGCAGGTGGGCTTGCCGAGCGGCTTGGCATTCACGCGGAGAGTATCACTGGCCAATCGAGCCAGGCGCAGAGCCGCCGCAGTGGGCTTGGCGCGCTTCTCGGATATGCTACGGGTGTCGGACTTGGAGCGGCCTATGGAGTGCTGCGGCCGAGGTTGGGTCACTTCGCCGTGCCCGTGGCAGGCGCGGCGCTGGGTATCGCAGCGATGGCGGCGAGTGATGTGCCGGCCGTCGCACTGGGGAAGACCGATCCCCGCAGCTGGGGCGCGTCCGGGTGGATCGCCGATCTGATACCCCATCTGGTGTATGGCTACGCGACGGCTCTCTGCTGGGAGGCACTGATCCGACCTGTTGTGCCGCAACGGCGTCGTTTCATTCTTCTCTGAAATCGGTGTGTCAAAGATAGCAGTCTGCAACCTCGGGAGCTGTGCCGCCGACGCCACCCTCGATGTTATCAAGCCAGCCATGCTCGGGGTGGACATCTAGCCCCAATGCTTTGCCCTCGTCTGCCGTCAGGTAGGGGAGCAGATGCACGTCGAGCGGTTGACGCATGCGGACGCGCTCGCGGTTGGCTTCGGCGAGTGCGCGCATCATCCTCAGGCCAGGGAGTGGATCGTCTATGCCGGTGATGTCATGTGGTTGGCGGTGCAGATGTTCCATCCAGAGGCGTAGACGCAGCCAACGTGCTGTTGCTGGGTCATCGACGCCGATGTTGATCTCTGCGTCGGAGTGCATACCGCGGCTATTGAGATTTGCGGAACCTGCCGTCCACCAAGTGTCGTCCACGATCATCGTCTTTGCGTGAGTGTAAATTGGGCGGTAAAACGTGTTGCCGGGCAGTGTCTCATCCTCTTCGGAGCTTCCGAGCATGAAGGCTGACAACTGCCCTGCTCCCGGCGCCTGTGTGTATTGTCTGAGGAAGGCAATGCCACCATCGGTGAAGCGGCGTCCACAATTGGGATGGTCGGGCAGCACCAGCGCAACGTGAACGCCTCGCGCTAGTGCCTGCCCAATGGACGCCAACACGTCCATAATTTCATTGCTGCGCTCACCCCATCGTAACCTATCCAGGCCCAGGAAGACCTCAGGCCAGAGATATTGGTTCTCGATATAGATGAAATGGTGTGCCTGGGCGAGCGCTTGGAGATACAGTTCTTTGATGCTGGCGATGCCTTGCGGCGCAAACGCGTAGGTATTGGGGGGGATTGTGCGCACAATCTGTGTGCGCACGCCTGCCGATACCGGCGCAGGAGGCTCGATGGACAGGTGCGATGGCCACGCCGGCCCCTGCTGTCTCGCGGCAACCTCTGACCAGCGTTGCACGATGTTCCGTGTCACGTCGGCGACGGCTGGTCCCTGGATGCGGGCATGCACGTCGTGCCAGGGATGAGACGATGCACTGCGACTGGCAACGCGCTCGGTTGATGCACACGGATGCATATGCGTATCCCAGCGATCATAGTCACCACCGTCCTGGACAGTCAGATCGATGCCGCCGAGGAAGCCAATGCGCCCATCGACGACTGCGCACTTCTGGTGGAGCGACTGCGACATATGCGTGATCTTGCGGCTGCTATCGTCTAGCAGACAATCGACACCGACTGAGGCCAACATCTCGCGCTGCTTGACGGGATTATTTGTTATGTGGCATCCGAAGTGGAATGCATCCCACAACAATACGCCGATGCGCACGCCGCGGCGTGCCGCAAAGGCTCGCACGTCGACTACACGCAACCTTTCGGATTTCCATAGTGCTATGGCTTCGTCGTCCAACCCTTCCTCGCGGAGATGGGCTAGCAGAGCGTGCTGTTGCGGGCTCTCGTCGGCACCGAGACGCACATCGCCGCCTCTGACCATCGGCAGATCCGCACGTAGATCCCAACCAGCGAGGAGGATGTAGTTCTTGGCGCCAAGGAAGGCACGGCACATCGCAAGCATCGCCGCGCGCCCATCGATCAGTGGCTCGACTCGGCATCCGTCCCGCACCGGGAAGTCATCGTTCGCCCACCAATCGTGCACTTGTTGCTCGTCCTTTATCTCAACCATGTCAGCGTTTGATACAGAGCTCATAGGGTGCCCAATCGCGCTATGAAGCTGCCGGACTGACGCGATAGGTTGCGACAGGCTTACCAGGAAGCGCCAGCAGGAATGCTGTGCTGGATGGCTCCCAGGCAAAGGCGCTCAGGGATGAGACGCCTTTGCATCCTGACGGCACAATCGCTATTGCCCGTGCAGAGGAGATATCGAAGACTTGCAGCGCATCCGATGCTGAGGAACTATCGCATGCGGCGAGTGTCTTGCCATCGGGTGAAAACCAGAGCAGCACATCACCGTGCCCTGCTTGTCCAAGATTGGACGCGAGAGTTGCGACGATTGCATCTGGTGGAGGGACACCAGCGACAGTAGATGCGTTGGTTGTTGGCGTCACAACTTGCCTGCCGGACGTGGCTGTTGCCGAGCCGGTATTCGAAGCAGCGATGGCTACCGGCTGTGTCGCGATGCCCCACAAGATATAGCGACCGTCTGGAGACCAACTGAGGAGCGCGCTGTGGTGTGTCGCGTCAGAGGGTGCTACTCCTAGAGCAACTACACCCTCGGCAGCGAGGAAGAGGTGGCTTCCGCTCACCTGCCACAATCCTACAAGCGGTGCGCCCGGTGAGACGATGCCGGTCGAGCCTGCCGCCCCTACCGGAGCTGAGACAACCTGACCGTTGGCTCCCCATTGCAGAAATGTCCCATTGGCGAAGGCTGCAGCCGGATCTGGACGCTGCGTAACTGTGCCTGCCTGGACATCGTATACTCGCATTGCCGCGCTCGATGGAAGATTGAGCGTCCACAACGGATCATGGGATGGGAGCTCCCATACACTGATCACGCTCCCATCGGCGGCGGCGAGATGTTTGCCGTCACGCGACCACGAGAGAATGCCTGGGGTTGCGTTGTTGGTCCAGGGAATCGAGTCGATTTGTTTGCCGGTCGAGGCATTCCACAGCACGATTGCTGGTGAGCCATGGCTCGGAACGGTCGCAAGCGTCTTGCCGTCAGGCGAGAGTGCCATTGCTGCAGTGTCAGTGGATGGTGAGGCAAACGCTGAGGTGCTGGCGAGAG
>DASVOW010000542.1:0-4841 GCA_036383155.1 Ktedonobacterales bacterium | reverse complement strand
AAAATCAGCACTCGCGCAGCATATCCCACGTCGGTAAGAGTTCCGGCAAGAATTCCGGCAATGTCTCCGGCAAAATCGGCAAGGATTCCGGCAGTCACATTGCCAGCCAACTGGCAGACCCTCGCCTCATCCCAGTCCGCGAAGGCGGACTTTGTGGCAGAGCGCAGCGAAGCCCTCAGGCGCGGTTTCAACCGCCCGCCGTGCCCCGGCAATATCTCCGGCAATAACTCCGGCAATAACTCCGGCAATAAAATCGGCCACCACACCGGCAATCGTCACAACTCCGCCCAATCGTATCCGTTCCGCAATTCGAGCCGCTCCACCACGAACACCGATCACAGCGGCAAGAATTCCGGCAACACAACCGGCAAAACCGGCAACCATCTACTCACTCGCTCTCGCCGCTCGCCTCGCACGAGTCAAAAACGAGAAAATGCGCAATTTCCGACGCAAACATTCGATACCTCGCCTCGACAATCCCACCGGCCACGTCTCCGGCCACATCTCCGGCAATACTTCCGGCAAAAAATCGGCAACATCCAGACTGCTCGAACGTTGTCCACTATATGACGTAACATCCATGAGGCGTCATACGGCGTACCGCATCCTCTTCCGCCGGAAGGAGCATGCCGCTGTGAGTGAACGTCTCACATCACTACCGGCATCATCCTGATCAAAAAGAACATGCTAAACGAGTCACGTGGCGCAAGAACGGAGCAACAATACCATGGTGGTTGGTGGCAATGGTGGTGGTAATGGCTCGCATGCAGCCCAGTTGATGAAGGAGCTCAAGCGCACATTCGGCTACGATGAATTCCGGCCCGGCCAGCTGGAGATCATCACCGGCGTGCTCGATCAGCGCGACAGCTTCGCCCTCCTCCCCACCGGCGGCGGCAAATCCCTCACCTACCAGTTGCCCGCCCTGCTGCTGCCCGGCGTCACTCTCGTCGTCTCGCCGCTCATCGCCCTCATGCAAGATCAGGTCGAGCGCCTGCACGCATTCGGCGTCGCCGCCACCTTCATCAATAGCGCCCTCGATGCGGACGAGCGTGCGCGTCGTGAGGATGCCGTCGCTGCGGGCGACATCAAGCTGCTCTACGTCGCGCCTGAGCGCCTGCTCACTCCCCAATTCCTCGCCTTCCTCGACGATGTCCAGCAGCGGCACGGCCTCTCGCTCATCGCCGTGGACGAAGCGCACTGTGTCAGCGAGTGGGGCCACGATTTCCGCCCCGAATACCGCCAATTGCATCGCCTGCGCGACCGCTACCCGGCTGTGCCGTTCCTTGCGCTGACGGCCACTGCCACCGAGCGCGTCCGCCGCGACATCGTCACCCAGCTTCACCTGCGCGATCCCCTCTGCCATATCGCCAGCTTTGACCGCCCCAACCTCTCCTATGAGGTACGCGACAAATACCAGGGATCCTACGGAGAGTTGGTCCGCCTGATCCGCGACATCTGGCGCTCGCATCCCGACGGCTCGATCATCATTTATTGCCAGAGCCGCCGCGCCGTGGATGATCTTAGCGCCCAGCTTGCACATGATGGCCTCTCCGCCTTGCCCTACCATGCCGGTCTGACCTCAGAGGAGCGCGCCGCCAACCAGACCCGCTTCATCCGCGACGACGTGCCGGTGCTCGTCGCCACCATCGCCTTTGGCATGGGCATCGCCAAGCCCGACGTGCGTGCCGTCATCCACTACGATCTCCCGCGCAACCTCGAAGGCTACTACCAGGAGTCAGGCCGTGCGGGCCGCGACGGCGATCCCGCCCGCTGCGTCCTGTTCTTCTCCTACGGCGACCGCGCCAAAGTCGAGTATCTCATCGCGCAGAAGTCCGACCCACAAGAGCAGCAGCTTGCCCGCCGCCAGCTCCAGCAGGTCATGACCTACGCCACCGGACACATCTGCCGCCGCCGCGCCCTACTCGCCTACTTTGGCGAAACCTATCCCGAGGAAAACTGCGGTGGCTGCGACATCTGCCTCAATCCGCCCGACCTCGTCGACCGCACGCAAGACGCCCAAAAGCTCCTCTCAGCGGTCGCCCGCACCGGCGAGCGCTTCGGCCTGCGCCACGTCGTCGACGTATTACGCGGCGCCAACACGCAAAAGATCCTTAGCTGGCAGCACCACCAGCTCACCGTCTACGGCATCGGCTCCGACCACTCCGCCGACGACTGGCTGCACCTCGGTCGCGCGCTCCAGCAAGACGGCTCGCTCGCGGAAGCCACCGACGCCGATGGTGCCGCTTACCCCATCCTGCGCCTGACCCCGCGCGCCTGGGAGGTCCTGCGCGGCCAGCGCCAAGTCGCCCTGCCCCAACCAAAGGCGAAGCCATCCTCCCGCTCGGCAAAATCCGCCTGGCCTGCCGATCCCGATCAATCCAGTGATCCAATTGCCGCTGCCCATGCCCAGACCCTTTTCGAACGCCTGCGCACCCTCCGCCGCGAGATTGCCGCCGAGCAAGACGTGCCACCATACGTCGTCTTCCCCGACTCCAGCCTGCGTGCCATGGCTGAGCAGCGTCCCACCAGCCGCACCGCGTTCTCTCGTATCCCTGGCGTCGGCAGCAAAAAGCTGGAACTGTTCTACACTCCCTTCGCTGCCGCCATCACCGCATACTGCGACGAGCACAGCCTGCCTACCGCCGGTGACGCTCTACTCGACGGCGCCAATGGAGCGCAAGCCGACACGATCGAGTATATTCCCGTCGGCGACGACGATACCGCTGCCTTCCCAATGCGCGGCATGTCTCGTCGCCGCCCAGCCGATGCCCCGCGAACTCTCACCATCGAAGCCACTCTTGCCCTCTTCCGCGATGGCCTCGATGTCGCCGCCATTGCCCATGCGCGCAATCTCTCGCCCATCACCATCACCGGCCACCTATGTACGCTCTTGGAGGCCGGCGAAGATATTGCCATCGACCGTCTCGTCCCCCCGGACCGCTATTCCACCATCGCCACCGCCCTCGCCCAGGCCGACACCACCGCCCTCAAGCCCATCAAAGAAGCCCTCGGCGACGACTACACCTACGACGAGATCCGCCTCGTCCAGGCCGCCGAGCGCGGCCACTTTCACCGCAAAAAGCCAGGTGGTGAGTCATGAAGTAGCCAGTGTGGATAAACCACCTGAATTGGTGGAAAATTTGGTCTAGATGTGGATAAGGAATCCCAGGAGCAAGAAACGACGACGAGCACACATAAGTGGTAATCGCAGTAATCAAGGCAACAGCCAAAGCAATGTATGTCTTCTCTCGTCTGCCGCTTGATTTGGCACGTTGGATGCTTGCAGAAGGCGTTGGGCAACCTGGTAGCAGGGCCACTTTTCCTGCCCTGTTCACCGTATTGATCGCTTCGACTGAAGCGATGTGAGACTTTTCGGAGGAGCTATGATGGGCATCCTTGCGCACCTCGCCGGTCGAGTCTTCAAGACGTTGTTTGGTATGCTCTTCGCCGGATTACTCTTCGCCGTGCTGGGCGCTGGCGCAGTTCTGGGTGTTGCCTTTGCCACCACGCAGCATTGGCCACCTCAGCCACTGGCCATCGCCGCCGCCATCGTCATCGGTGGGCTAGCCGCCTATGCTGCCGCCCTCACCGTCCTACTCCGTTCTATCCTCAACGCGGGCAAAACCCTCGAGCGCGATATTGTCGGCGCTGCGGAGCGCGAGTTGACCGGTGCGAAACAATGAACCTTCAAGACCGCAACGTGCACCCTCACTGCGTCTCTCAGTCGCATTCCATCTGCCCTAGCGGGCGGCCGCGGCCTGTTTCAGCGCCGTGTTGAGTATGCCCTTCACGATGGCGAGGTCAGGATTCGACCTTGCCTCCAGTGCCTGTAGCGCAATGCGACAGGCCGCCAGCAGTTCTGGAGCCGCGGCGAGCGTGCGCGCCAGTCGCAGCTCCTCGTCGTTCTCGTAGCCGCCTGCCGTGCGTGCAACTTCGTGGTGCTGCTCGTCGACAATCATGCAGCGCACGCGGCCTGTCTCATTCTTACCCTGAGCTGGCCTGACTTCTACCGTCCACATAGTGTATCCCCTTTGCTATGGCTACCCGCTGCGGATATTCGCTATCCGCACCCGTCGTCAGGTGACGTGGCTCACACGTAACAAGCTCTGTCCGCATGAGCCAGAATGTCACTTGTAACGACCAGGGACCGCGACTGTAGCAAAGGAGTACTGATAGACAAGACAGCGGAGCCTACCCGCCGATGGTATACCAGGGGTTGTAGCCTCCCGATACGCCAATCGTTCCACCAGGCGAGCCGACTGTGTAGTAATACAGCGCTGCCGTTCCCGTGGTTGTCGTATCGCCAGTTCCCTTCTTCGCTGCCCAGAAGGAGGAGCTATCCCACTTCCAGACGGGGAAAGACACTGCGTCCGGCGTATACGCATGGAAGTTCGGGTCGCCTGCGGTTCCCGGCGATGCGCTGCTCGCGCTGATCACACTGGGCGACGGCAGCGCCTGGGTGAATGCCACCAACTGCCCATTTGGCGAGAACTGCATGCGAATCAATTCAGTGGTAGTCATATAGCGTGCGATCTGAGACGCTCCACTGCCATCTGCATTCGCAGCGTAGACACGCGACGACGCGATGCCAAAGTCAGTTCCCGTTTTCGGTGTCACCGCTTGATAGACTACGCGCGAGCCATCTGGCGAGGCATCCCAGCCCGGCGTGGGGAGGTCACCTGGCGAGCACTTGCACGCATGCATCTGACCCAGCATGATGGCGCCTGGCAAAGCGCTATGCGTGGTCATATCATAGCGATGCAGCGTCGTCGCCCAGTTCGAGCTAGCCAGCTCCAGGCTCGTCCAGAAAAGCGTCGTGCCGCGGAGCACGGCCTCGTCAG
>DASVOW010000541.1:0-1550 GCA_036383155.1 Ktedonobacterales bacterium | reverse complement strand
CGGATCGACTGCTGCTCACGCTGCCACTCTTTCACACGCATGGCTTGATGGTGGGGCTGCACGGGACGCTGTTTACGGGCGCGAGCGTCGTGCTGCGGCGCAAGTTCGATGCGGCGGATGTGATCGCCACGCTGCGCAATGACCCCAGCATTACGTTGTTCTTTGGTGTTCCGACGATGTATGCGCGGCTGCTGACTGAGGTGGAGCGGCAGGGTGTGCCGCGGCATTTGCCGCGACTCTTTGTGTCGGGATCCGCGCCGCTCAGCACGCAGACTTTTCTCGAATTCGAGCGCGTGTTTGGGCAGCGTATCCTCGAACGGTATGGTATGACTGAAACGGGGATGAATCTTACCAATCCATATGATGGCGAGCGCCGCCCGGGTACCGTTGGTGCGCCGTTCCCAGGGCAGGAGGCGCGCGTGGTGGATGTGAGCACGCGGCAACCGCTGGCCGCTGGGGAGATAGGCGAGATCGAGGTGCGGGGGCCGCGCGTCTTCTCGGGCTATTGGAACCGTCCTGATGCCACTGCCGCTGCGTTCGATGCTGACGGCTGGTTCCAGACGGGCGACCTGGGGTGGGTGAGCGATGATGGGTGGTACACCATTACGGGGCGGGCGCGCGAGCTGATCATCAGCGGGGGATATAACATCTATCCACGCGAGGTGGAGGATGTGCTGGCGGCGCACCCAGCGGTGGCTGAGGTGGCGGTGGTGGGGGCGCATGAGTCTGATCTGGGCGAGCAGGTGGTGGCGGTGGTCGTGCCGAGGGCGGGGCATGCAGTCAGCGCTGGTGAGCTTATCGCATTTTGCCGGGAGCGGCTCGCCAGCTATAAGAAGCCGCGCCAGGTTATTTTTGTGGATGGGCTGCCACGGAATGCGCTGGGCAAGGTGCAGAAGCATGTGCTTGCGTCGCAGATAGGCATCTCATAGCAGAGGGGTGAGAGGCGACACCAACCTATGCTCACGATCCAGCCTATCACTCACATCGACCAATCGGTGTTGCAGCGCCTCATCATTGGCTATGAGACGGATGAGGTGTATCGGGTCAGAAAGTCTGAGACCGACGCTGTGACCACCATCGACGTTTCGCTGATCTCCTTGCCGCAGCGATTTGTGAAGCGATATGGTCCTCCGGACAGTGCTACCGCGCAACGCTACGCCGATATTGCGCAGGCTGGCCACTCCTTCGCCGCCTATGATGGGGACGAGTGCATCGCCCTTGCCATCTGTGAGGTGCAGAGCTGGAATGCCAGTCTGATGATCTGGGAGTTCCATGTGGCGTCGTCGCATCAGGGCCAGGGTATCGGGCGTCGCTTGATGGAGACTGTCGCGGAGCATGCGCGCAGTCAGCACCTACGTGTGCTGGTGTGCGAGACGCAAACCACCAACGTTCCCGCGATTCGCTTTTACCGCGCACTTGGCTTTGTCCTGGATGGCATCGATCTCTCGCTCTATAGCAATCAGGATTATCCTGACGGCGAGATCGCGATCTTTATGAAGCGCTATCTCTGATGAACGCCGTGAGCAGCGCCTGCCAAGCCCATGCGAAAG
>DASVOW010000540.1:0-5440 GCA_036383155.1 Ktedonobacterales bacterium | reverse complement strand
GTAGGCTGTTCTCAGGTGGGGTGATGGTGCAACACGGACCAACCTGCTCAAGAAGTCAACTTAGACAGACTGGAACGGGAAAGCGATGACACCACGAGACATGGACTTTGCGGCGCGGGTGCGGAACAGCTTTGGGCGGCAACAGGCGATGGCGCTGCTGGGGGCTGAGATGACTGAGGTGCAGCCTGGGATGACGGAGATTGTGTTGCCATTTCGAGAGGCGCTGACGCAACAGCATGGCTTTGTGCATGCGGGGATCATTACGGCGATTGCCGATTCCGCGTGTGGGTATGCGGCGCTGAGTCTGATGCCGCCGGATGTGGGGGTGCTGACGGTCGAATACAAGGTGAATTTGCTCAATCCAGCGGCGGGGGAGCGTTTTGTGGCACGCGGGCAGGTGGTGAAGCCGGGGCGCACGATCATGGTGTGTACGGGCGAGGTGGTGGCAGAGCGGGATGACGGGACCAGGCAGACGGTCGCGCTGATGCAGGCGACGATGATGGTCGTGCGGGACCGTCCTGGTGTCGCGGATTAGGATGCTCCATTCCCCTCAGAATGGGTCTACGCATTCGGGTAGAAGGCTCACTACCTGTACGGAACATCATCCCGCGCCGATGTTATGCCGCCAGCGACTGGGCCAGTCCACTGTGAGCATCCGCCAAGCAAGCTTGTTCCAGCAATTCTACCACGCGTTCGATGGAGCGATCGCTGTCCGTGACAGTGCTGTGACGAGCGCCCGAGGCTGCATTGACGAGCATGTGATGCGCGAGGGGTATGGTGATCTCAACGCGGTGCATGGCCCGAGGGAGTCATGGTCGCGAACCCGTTAACGCCAACTGGCTGACCGAAGGATTCGCTCTGCAGGCGGCAGCAGCGCGGGTGGTGGATGGCCGGTGGAGCCGTTGGCGGCGACAGGGAAAGGAGGTTTCCATGTTTACGTTTCGCAACATTCTGGCGGTCGCGGTCTTCCTGTTCGGCACCACGTTTCTCTGGATGACGCCATTGTTCATCGGCCCTACGGCCAAGGGTGCCCTGTGGACCATGGCCCAAGTGTTGGGGTTCCTTGCGATCATCGGCTTCACGGTGGCCGCGTGGGGGATCTTCAAAGCGGCAGACTGGTGGGAGACGGTTGCCGTCGTCTCTGGCGCGGTCGGGATCGCGGCAACCATCCCCTATGCGATCGCCGCGCCAGCGACAGCAGGCGTTGGCGACACGCTTACCCTGGTCATCAACATTGGGCTCCACTTGCTCGGGTCGGCGGCGGTGATTGTGGCGCTGCTGGTACCTCCAACCGAGCACTGGATCGGGGGACAGCTGTAACCGAGCGAGGCCAGTGCTACGCCGCGCAGAGCTGGTGTGGCGCTGGCCACACAGAAGACCCTAGCGGCGTCACACGCGCCAGTACGTCTCCCGCGGGGGTGGAACAGCGGACGCAGAGCGTGTTTGGGGACGGAGCATCGTGACCTCACGGGCAAGACCACATTCGGGTGGGTACGCGCGACGTTTCTGAGCGAGATCTCCGAGCGATGTCACAGGGGCAAGACATCCCTCGCGCCTCGCCTCGTCTCGGCGAAGACGTGCGTGATATGAGGATATGAGGAGATGGGTCGCTCGTCAGCTCGGGAAGCGGGGTGGGTATAACTGGCGCTTACGGGCGATCGCCCGGGACGCCAATGCGCCCAGTCCAATCACTGCTGTGAGCGCTGTGACGACCCCGACCGCCACAACGATCGCCTCTGATGCGCCCGCCACTTGAGCGATGAGGGCGGCGAGCACTCCGACGACCACGACATTGATGGCGGCGACGACCGTGGGCGTGCCGGCGAGAAGGCGGACGATGCCATAGCCAGCGCCAAAGCCAAACGACGCTGTGACGCCAACAGCGTCATCGTGATGGGCGGCCACGAAGTACGGTTCCAGCTCGGGCGCCAGCTCCAGGTAGGCGTGGCGGAGTCGATTCATCCCGATAACGAGCCCGTAATCCTCGGTAACGGTGTCTTCCAAGCGGATGACCGTGGCCAGACCCAGCAGGAGCACGATGGGAAGTACCAGCAGGCCGAAGAGGCGGAAGCCCGGCCCGAAGGCGGTCGCCTGGGCGACCAGCGCGAGCGCCACGAGCGCGGCCGAGAGCACAGTGATGAACATGCTGGCGCGGCTAAAGGCTTCGTTCCAGAGCATGCTGCGGGTGGCCAGCAGGCTCCAGTGTTCGCTCGCCAGGAGCTGGGCGCGCACGGTGTCGGTGACCCCACTCCGGTCGGAGAGCGGAGGGGCGGTAGTCGTGGTCAACGGGTCGTTCGCGTTCGCGCTCATAAGTAGTCCTCCTGAGGCGCTCCCAGCAATGCTGTCAGCGCCGTTTGCAGTTGGGACAGAAGACCGGACAGAACGGCGCGAGTGCCCAAGGGACAGGATGACGATTGCCAACATGCAGGGCTGACGGCCCGCGCGGCGACGGCTATACAACGAGTATACACGGAATGAGGACGTGCCCAGGGCGTCGAGCGCCATGGTGCAGCAGGGGAGACGGGCGCCCTGCGCGTCGTACATGTCGCTCCAGTGGGGCGTAGGCCAGCCACCCGGATGCAAGCTGGCGTTGGATGTCCTGGTAGGCGAGGCCAGGCCCGGCGGAGATATGCTCGGATGAAGGGATGCCAGCGGGCAGCGCAGAGACGGCAACGCCCGGCTGAACGTGATGCTGAGCATCGAGCGCCGGCTCACGCAGCCAGAGCGAGACGTGTGCGGGCGGCATCGTCTCCTCCACCACCGCCACAAGCCGCTCGGTCACGTGGCTCAGGTCCGCATCGGTGCGCGGTGTGCTGTCGAATGCCGCAATCGTCCGGGCGGCGTCGTGCCTGCGGCGCCACGCGAGAGCTTCATGCAGGCACTTCACTTGTAGACACGCGTCTCCTTCCCGACTACTGCGCTATCGATCCCGAATCCTTACGACTCGCGTTACGGCGTCGAAGACCTCCGACGAACCACATGTGTGACGTGGGTGGCGCCGGGGAGCACGGCGAGCTGGGAACGGGGAGGCCGGTGAGATCGCCGGGCACGCTGCTGCCGAGGAGGTGAGACTGGGCTCCACCGTCCCGGCGTGCGAATTACAGAGCAAGAAACCGGGTGTCTGCTCCGCGCATATCAGCTACACTTTCACACGGGACGGCAACAATTGAAGTGACCAGACAGGCAACACAACGCAGATGCCGGCCTAGAGGAAAGGAAAACGATGATGTCGAAAGAAAGCGATAACAAGGCCATCGTCGGCCGCTGGTTCACGGAGTTCTGGGGGGAGACGTACAATCCCGGAATTGTCGACGAGCTCGCCGCTCCCGACATGCTGCTGCAGTATTCGCTGCATGCGCCGCGTCGTGGCCATGAGGACATCAAGGCGTTCATGTCGGGCTTTCGTGAGGCGTTCCCGGACATGAACTTCTGGGGCACCACGGACCTCATCGCCGAGGGTGACTATGTGGTTGGCCGCTGGGAAGGTGGCGGCACACACACCGGTCCGGCCTTCAGCGACTTCCTCATCGGGTCTTTGCCAGCGGCGACCGGCCGGAAGATGCGATTCACCGGGACGACGGTGCTGAGGATTGAGAACGGCAAGATCGCGGAGGAGATCGGACTGGATGATGGCGTCACCGCCCTCCAGCAGCTTGGCCTCATGCGCGCGGCCTGATGGAACATACGAGCCACTGCCAACGGGATATCAGCAGTGGCTCGGAAATCAGAAGAAGGAGGCGACGGCAGTATCATGGATAGACAACAACTGCTCAAGCGACTTGACAGTGCCTGGATGGAGATCAAGGAGTCAGTCGCCGGCTTGACAGATGCGCGGTTGATGGAGCCTGGCGTGATGGGTGATTGGTCGGTAAAAGACATTCTGGCGCATGTGACGACGTGGGAGGAGGAGGGGCTAACGTATCTGCCACTCATCATCAGAGGGGAGAAGCCACCGCGATACGTCCAGTACGGCGGCATCGATGCCTTCAATGCGCAGATGACAGAACGGAAACGTGGGCTGGCGCTCGCTGAGGTCTTGAGGCAACTGGACGCCACGCACTGCCGCCTCATCGACTACATCCAGAGCGTGCCCGAAGAGCAGCTCACACGGGAAACGCGATTCCGGCATCGCCTCCGGCTGGATACTTACAGTCATTATCCGTTGCACGCGAAGGCGATACGGGAGTGGAGGGAGCGGACGGTCGCACAAAGGAAGCAGTGAATGAAGCGGCGTCGAAGGCGAACGGGCGCTCTTACAGAAAGGGATGGTGTACGCATGACGATAGATATTTCTGCCGCTCAAGGAGTAGAGCGTGTGCAGGCACTCGACTGGGAGCAGATCGCCAGTGACCTCAACACGGTGGGCTGCGCGGTGCTCAAGCAGCTGCTCCCGGCGGAGGAATGCCGACGCCTGGCCGCGCTGTATCCGCAGAACGAGCCGTTCCGCAGCCACATTCGCATGGCGCAGCATGGCTTTGGGCGTGGCGAGTACAAATACTTCGCGTATCCACTGCCCACTGTCATCGCGGGCCTGCGCACGGCGCTCTATGCGCGCCTCGCTCCCATTGCTAACGACTGGAACGCCCGGCTGCAAAGCTCCATCCGTTACCCAGACGAGCATGCGGGCTTCCTGGCGCGCTGCCACGCAAACGGGCAAGTCAGACCGACGCCGCTGCTCTTGCAGTATGGTCCGGGCGATCACAACTGCCTGCATCAGGACGTCTACGGTGAGCAGGTCTTCCCGATTCAGGTCGCGATTCTGCTCTCCGCGCCCGGTCAAGACTTCACGGGTGGCGAATTTGTGCTGGCCGAGCAGCGCCCGCGCATGCAGACGCGCGTGGAGGTCGTGCCGCTCCAGCAGGGTGACGCTGTGGCGTTCGCCGTCCATCATCGTCCGGTGGAGGGAACGCGTGGGGTCTATCGGGTGAATCTACGCCATGGTGTCAGTCGTATTCGTTCCGGGCAACGGCATACGGTTGGGATCATTTTCCATGACGCGCAGTAGCCGGATTGTTGAGGAGGCTCCTCGACTCGACGGATGACGACACCGGGTTAGCTGTTTTGCAGTCCGACAGTTGGTGATGTGTCGAGGAATTGGGTGATCATCGAGACGAGCCAGGCGGCGCGATCGACGAGGGTGACGTGGGTGGTGCCGGGGAGCACGGCGAGCTGGGAACGGGGGAGGCCGGTGAGGTCGCCGGGCACCCCGCCGCCGAGGAGGTGGAATAGCTCGACGCTGTGCTCGGGGCGGACGATATCTGAATCGCCGATGATGAGAAGCGTGGGGGCTTTGATCGCCTGGATGGCCTGGGGCGGCCAGTCCTGACGTGTGCGATCTAGCTGGTTTAACTTGGCAAAGAGGCGGGGAAAGTCTTGCGGCCGCGGGGCGATCCGTTCGTATTCTTCGTAAAATGGGGTACCGGCGAGGTCTTCGGGTTTC
>DASVOW010000539.1:0-1594 GCA_036383155.1 Ktedonobacterales bacterium | reverse complement strand
ACACTCCCTATGGCACCAGCTATTCGGTTGATGGGCGACTACACACTCCAGATGGGCGTGACCCAACTGTTCGTGTTGTATGGTTTGTCGAATATGGCCAGACAATTCCCCGTCTCGTGACTGCTTTCCCGCAAAAATAAGCAACAAGGAGCCGAGTATGATCCAAGAACTTGACCGCGTGGTGTTGCAGACGGATGTCCCTGCACATGGACTGAGAGCAGGCGACGTGGGGACCGTGGTGATGGTGCACCAGGGAGGGCAAGGCTATACCGTCGAGTTTCTAACGCTGGCAGGTGAGACGGTAGCCGTCGAGACGCTCGACGCCGCGCAGGTGCGTGCCATCAAGCCAAACGAGATCACACATGCTCGCGAGCTGGCGTCCGCTTGAGTGGCGTCAGCGGCCAACACCACCACGGACGAGTACTGGCAGTTCACACTGGCAGAACGACCGTCATTGGCCCCTTGTATCAACCACGAGGCTGCTGGTGCCAATGTCGGCACTCGAGCCCTCGCGCCTCCGTATGCCTATGCGTCACCGGCTCGTGCTGGCATCGACCCTGAAGGAAGGCCGGCTGCGGAGTCGAGCAGAACGGCGGCGCTGGCAGAGCTGCCTGCCTTCCCGTTCAATCGCTCGCTTTCCCTCACAGGCCACGATTCCGGTCACTGCATCGGCCACACCGTGTCGGGTGCTATCATCCACTCATACGCTATCATCCACTCATATCAGTAGGAAGGGCAAAGGAAACATCCCCCGCTTCACCCAGTAGTCGTCTCGCCAATTCGATGCTACACTGCTCATACAACATCTGCGGCTGACCACGTACGCCGCCCGAAGCTATCCACCCGACCGAACTCCCAACTATCCATACAAAGGGGGCCATGTATGCGCCTGGGACTGAGCCTGGGATATTGGGGAGCGCGCCCCGGCGACGCCTTGCCCCTCGTCCAGGAAGCCGAACGCCTCGGCTTTGATTCCATCTGGACCGCCGAAGCCTACGGCTCCGATGCCGTCACCCCACTCGCCTGGCTCGGCGCGCTCACCAGCCGCATCAAGCTTGGCACCGGCATCATGCAGATGCCCGCCCGCACCCCCGCCATGACGGCCATGACCTCCGCCACGCTCGACCTCCTCAGCGGCGGCCGCGTGCTGCTCGGCCTCGGCGTCTCCGGTCCCCAGGTCGTCGAAGGCTGGCATGGGCAGCCCTACGGCAAGCCCCTCGTCCGCACCCGCGAATACGTCGAGATCCTGCGTGCCATGTGGGCGCGCAAAGACCCCGTCGAATACAAGGGCGAGCACTATCAGATCCCCATCGAAGGCGGCACCGGCCTCGGCAAGCCGCTCAAGCTCACCATCCACCCCCTGCGCCCGCGCATCCCCATCTACCTCGCCGCCATCGGCCCCAAAAACATCGAGCTCGCCGGCGAGATAGCCGACGGCTGGCTGCCTATCTTTTTCTCGCCCACCCGCGAGCAGGCGTACCTCGCTCCCCTCGATGCCGGCCTGGCGAAGCGCGCCCCCGATCAACCCGCCGACTTCGACATCGCCCCATCGGTCACCGTCGTGCTCGGCGACGACGTGCAGATGTGCCGCGAC
>DASVOW010000538.1:0-5108 GCA_036383155.1 Ktedonobacterales bacterium | reverse complement strand
CCGCTCACCACGCTCAACACGACCCAGCTCACGGTAGTCGTCATCACCGCATTCGGCGCGGCCCTCATCGGTGGGCTCACCAGCCTCCCGCTAACCTTCTTCGGCGGCATCTTCCTCGGCGTGGCACAGTCGCTCCTTATCCTCGTCATCCCGCCCCAGGTCGTTGGCGCCAAAGAGTTACTGACGTTCGCGGTGATCCTCGTCGTCCTGCTGTTGCGCAAAGAGGTCCGGGTGCTGGCAATCTCAGCCACTGGAGGAGAGGGACTGTAATGAACACTGTCACACGCCCGGCTCCAGTGCCGTCTGGCGGAGCCGATCTCACCCGGCGAGGGGTGGGAACGGGTGGTGCGCTCGCTACGTTGTGGCGCAGTGCGGCATTCCTGCGCTGGCTTCCCCGTGCCGCCCTATTACTTGGCCTCCTCCTGCCACAGATGCTGGGAACCTATCAACTGACCGTATTGACGCTCGCGCTCGTCTACGTCGTGGCGCTAGCCTCGCTCGTAGTGCTCACCGGCTATGTCGGCCAGGTCTCGCTCTGCCAGGCCTCGTTCATGGGATTGGGAGCCTTCCTCTGCGGCGCACTCATGGGCCATTTCGCCCTCTCCTTCTGGGTCGCCGCGCCGCTATGCATCGCCATCGTCTTCATAGCAGGCGTGGCCACTGGGCTGCCCGCTCTACGCCTGCGCGGGCTGACCCTCGCCATCGTGACGCTCTCGCTTGCCCTGCTCGCCGACAATTTCCTCTTTCAAGGCGTAGGTTGGCTGACCAATAATGGCAACCACTGGCGCATCGCGCGTCCCGTTCTCTTCGGCGTCTCGCTCGACGACCCAGGCGCGCTCTTCCGCGTGGTCCTCATCGTCGTGCTTGTAACACTGTTGGCCGTCGTCCGCCTGCGCGAGGGACGGACCGGCAAAAGCTGGTACGCGATGCGCGATGCCGAGATCGCGGCTGCCACCTCTGGCGTGCCAATCGTCTCGATGAAACTGCTCGGCTTCGGCATAGCAGCCGCGCTTGCGGCGACCGCTGGGGTGCTTTATGCGCTGGCGGTCGGCTCTGTCAGCCCGGAGCCGTTTACCTTCGTCACCTCTATTCAGCTGCTCGCTATCGCTGTGATCGCTGGCATTCGCTCGCTGCCAGGCGCCATCGTCGGCGCGCTCTTCTTCATCATCCTGCCGCAGTTTTTGTTACAATTCCCCGCACTGGTGCCGCTCACCTCGCTCATCCTCGGTGCTGGATTGATTCTCCAGATGCTCTTTGCCCCACAAGGTATGGGCGGAATGCTCGACGACCTGCAAAAGCGTCTCTCCCGCCAATTCAAAGGTCTCGCCGCCTCGCCGGACGATTCATCCGAGAGCAGAGCCCCAACGCGCGGCAAGAAAGGGGATAGGCATGCCTCTATGTGACGTCCGGTCGGTGACGGTGCGCTTCGGCGGCGTGACCGCCCTCGATGCCGTCTCGATGGAGTTGCTGGAGGGCGAGTTCGTCGCGCTGATTGGTCCAAACGGCGCGGGCAAAACGACGCTCTTCAACGTGCTCTCCGGCATCCAGCGCCCCGCATCCGGCGACATCGTCTACCGCAACCAACCCATCAACGAGTTCGACCCCAGTGATCGCGCACGCCTCGGCATCGGGCGAACCTTCCAAACGCCGCAGGCATTCGCCTCGCTGACAGTGCTCGATAATCTGTTGCTCCCGGGCTGGCTGCCTCGTTTCGGCGGTGTGCTCCCCGACCTTATCCCCATACCGGGAGCCGGTCGTGCCCGTCGCGTCGCACGCGACCGTGCCCGTGGCATAGCCGCCTTCCTTGGCATCGAAGACACGCTCGACCGCTACCCGAGCGAGCTCCCACTGGGCAAGCGCAGGCTCATCGAGTTGGCGCGCGCGCTCTGCATCGAGCCGCGCCTGTTACTACTGGACGAGCCGGCTTCCGGGCTGGACGCAGCCGAGACGATACGCTTCGCCGAGCTGCTGCTACGAGTGCGCGACATCTTCCGCTTGACGATGCTACTCGTCGAGCATGATATGCAACTCGTCCTCAGCGTAGCCGACTACCTCTACGTGCTCAACTTCGGCAAGCTCCTCGCTCAGGGCGAGCCAACGGCGGTGGTGAACGATCCTGCGGTGGTGGCGGCATACCTTGGCGGTGATACCAACAACCCAGCAGAAGCTCGGCCAGCCGTCGCCCAAGCGCCGAGTCAAGATACCCACCGTTCTGCTGGCCCGATAGGAGGAGGTTGGCAGCGATGACCTACCGGCGCTCGCGCTACGATGATGAGCAACCAACCCTGCCGGACTGGGGCCCCCCACCAGCCCCACCTCCCCTGCAACGAACAATGGAGATGCCATACCAGCAACGTCCTCCTGCGCCACCGCTTCTGGAGCTACGTGGCATAACAGTGAACTATGGGCAAATCGCCGCGGTGCGCGACCTCTCTCTGGCGGTCGGCCCCGGCGAGTTAGTTGCACTGCTTGGCGCCAATGGTGCCGGCAAGACGACCACACTACGGGCCATCTCTGGTCTGCACCGCCCGCGTAGTGGCGAGATTTGGTTTGACGGCCGGCGTATCGACCGGCTCGGTGCCGAGCACATCGCACGGCTGGGCATCGCCCATCTGCCGGAGGGGCGCGGCATGTTCCCTCGTCTCTCGGTCGCCGAAAACCTGCGCATGGCAGCCTATGGCGCGGGCGTCCCTGCGAACGAATACGATAGCCGTCTGGACGCCTCGCTCCAACTCTTCCCGGTACTGCGTGAGCGCATGAGCCAACTCGCCGGGACGCTCTCCGGTGGGCAGCAGCAAATGCTGGCGGTCGCGCGCGCGCTGTTGACCCGTCCGCGCCTGCTCATGATCGACGAGCTCTCCTTCGGCCTCGCTCCCGTCGTAGTAAAACAGCTCTTCGCGCTTCTGCCCGCCATCCTGGCGAGTGGCACATCTATCCTCCTCGTCGAGCAATTCGTAGGGCAGGCGCTGGCGGTGGCCTCCCAGGCATATGTGCTGGAAAAGGGCGCGTTGACCTTTGCAGGATCTGCGGCTGCGCTGGCGCAGCAAGAAGGCTTCGTCGAAAGCTCATACCTGGGCAGCGGCGCCGAGCGCCCAGATTATCAGCGCACGCGCCCCGAGCAGACAGAGATGTTGCGGGTGCGCGTCGATCCACGGCTGCTGCGCCAGTTGCGCGCATCCAGTAACGGGCACTCCCTCCCCGAACTGACAAACGAAGCGCTCAGGCTCTACCTCGTTGCGCTTGAGACAGAGCAAGTGCCCCAAGAGGGCGAATGGTCCCAGCAAAATTGGCCTGAAGACGGTTGGTACAACGATCGCCACCCATCAGATCACAGAGGAGACGCACAATGACGACTCCGCCATTCTCGCGCCGGGCTGGCGCTCATCCCCCGGCGAACGACAGCGCACGTGGTTGGTCACATATCGCGCGCCGATTCCTGCGCGGCGCTGCCCGTCGCTGGTTGCTCGCCAGCCTCCTCTCATTCTGGCTGGCGCTCCTTGCCCTGGTGGTGCCGCTTTCAGCACGCGCCGACACCAATTCGCTCACTTCGTATGGAGCGACCGCATCCGGCTGGGCACTCCAACCCTACATCGTCAACGACTCCTTCATCAACGTGCCCGCCGCGGACCAATCGACGCCGTTCGTCTTCGTCTCGATGGACAACACGCCCGGCGCGCAGGCAAAGGCCTCATACTTCTTCCCAGGCACCGCCGTCAACGCCGTTCCTAATACACAGGGCATACCCGCCAGCGTGCCCGTTGGCGTGGAGGCGCGCTACCCCGGGACCAGCCCTGCATCCGGAAATGTCGGCGGCTTCAACGACGGCGTAGCATCACAAGCCGCGGCCGGATCCCAGTCTGCCCAGGCGTCTGAGGGATATGCGCTGGCTCAGTCGGCCATCGCCAGCTACCAGTTCGCGCCCACCATCCCGGCCACGCCTGGCACTGGCGTGCCACCAGTACCCGGCGCGCCCACCGTCCCGCCAGTACCGACACTCCCCGGCGGCGCTACCCCAACGCCCACCCCACATGCCGGAGGCGGGAGCACGCCGACGCCCGCACCCGGCTCAAGCGCGACCCCTACGCCTACTCCGGCGAAGTGCGTCCTGCCTCCCGTCTGTCTCTACAGCGCCCTACCAGTAGAGCCGTCCGCGCAGTCCGCCCAAGGCACAGGAACGCTCACCCCATTCAAGTTACCCGACCCCGTTGAGCAGCAGCTTGCCGCCGCCCTCAAGGCCGCCGAGCTCGCCAACCCCTCGCTGCTCAATCTCGCGGGTGGACACCTGCCCACAACCAACGCCAATCTCCCCTACGCCGGCGCGGATGTCTCAAGCGAGGCAGCCACCCGCGCGACAGACAGCGGCGTAGTGGTGGCGGTGGTCACACGCGCCCAGCATGTCGAGCTCCTGCAAGGCTTGATCACCTTTGCCAGCGTGGAGTCTACCTTGCAAGCCACCGCACCCGCCTCGCAGGCGCATGGCACCGGCACCATCATCACGCGGATCACCGGAGCGGCAATCGCCGGCATCCCGGTCACAATAGATGAGAAGGGCGTAACGGTCAATGATCAGCACGCCAGCGCCGATCAGATCCAGGCACTCACCGACCAGCTTAATGCTGCACTGGCAAAGGCTGGCATCCACATCGTGCTCACTAAGAGCGTCACGAAAGACGGCGAATCAGGCTTCTGGGAGGGCGCGGGCGCCGGCCTTGAAGTCACCGCTGAGCTAAACCCCGCCGGAGCCGGCCTCCCAAGCCCGGCCAGCGGCGTCCCAGCCACGCACGTAGACGTCTCCATAGGAAAGGTGAGCGCAAGTATCTACGCGACGCCCGGCACAGGTAGTGGCGGCGGAAACGGCGGCGGTGATGGAAGCGGCGGCTTTGGAGACGGCGGTTGCTTCTTCTGCGGAGGCGGTGACGGAGGCTCAGGCGGTAACGGTTCTGGCAGCGGTAATGGTTCTGGCACCAGCACACAGCCAGCCAAGCACAGCGGCAGCAAGACGTTCTCACTGCTCGCTGGGCTAACCGGTGGCCAGCTACTGGCTTTGGTTTTCGTCGTCCAGGGTGTTTCGACAGGCGCAGTCGCAGCCACTGCGGGACTTACAGACG
>DASVOW010000537.1:0-2860 GCA_036383155.1 Ktedonobacterales bacterium | reverse complement strand
GGCCTATTTCTGCCGGCCGGCGTCGAGCTCTACCTCGGCATGGTGCTCGCGGCCTGGGCAGGCATGGCGCTGGGCCTGTGCGCCTCGGCCTTTGCCAACAATCGGGATAAAGCCGTCAGCATGCTGCCCCTCATCATTGTGCCGCAGCTCCTGTTGGCGGGCGTGATCTTCCCGCTGGGCAAACCCGCGCAACCGCTCGCCGACGCTATGATCGGCCGCTGGGCGGTGCAAAGCCTGGGCACCACCGCGGATCTGAACCATCTCTACTACGCGTATGTCCGGGCGCCGGCCGCCCGCTCCCGCCCGCTGTCGTCGTTGACGACCCCCGGCTCGGATGCCGCGGCGACGAGCCCGCAGGCGTCCCACAACTACTCGCCCTCCGATTACGACAGCCGCCCATCGTCCGAGCACTATACGGCAAGCTTGGCGGCCCGCGCCTCATGGTCGGACGCCGTCTCGACGCGCAAAGACCACTGGCTGCGCACGTCAGGGATGCTGCTGCTGCTCTTCGCCGGCTTGGCGGCGGCCGCCGGCATCCGCCTGAAACTCAAGGACCCGGCCTGAGCGGTCTACTCCTCACACTCCTGCCAGTCGGGGGCGCGTCCGAAGCGCGGCGCCGACTCGATATGCCCCCGGTGGAAGTTCCAGTGGAACTCGTAGCCGGCGGGGACGTGCGCCCCGGCAAGGTCGAGTGGCCGCCGCGCGCGGTACAGCGGCTCGAAGGGACAGTTTGCCATCGCGGCGATAGGGTAGGCATCGCCGCGCACGACTGCGTCGTCTATGTCGTCGAGATATTGCTGCGCCCCGGCGGAGAGCACGCCGCCCATCTTTGCGCACATCTCCTTCATCTCAGCGGTGCCAAGCGGTGTGCCCTGCAATTCCGTGCGGGCGGTGGCCGCGGCGATCCGCCAGAGATCGTGCGGGCTGATGTGCTTGTCGTGATACTTCTGGCGCGGGCGTCGTGTGCGCTCGCGTTGTGCGGCGCGGCTCGCGGAGGCAGGAGCCTCCAGGCGCTGTGTGCGCTCGGCGAGTAGCTCCGGCATCGCCACCGCCTGGTTTAGCAGGAAGTAGCTGCCGAGTGCCTCCCACAGCCGGTCCTCGGCTTGCTCGTGGAGCTCAGGCGTCGCGCCGTAGTCGGTGAGCTGGCCCACCAGATCCTCGCCGAAGCGCAGATTTGATGCGGCCTGGGCAAGCTCGGCGTCGAGCGCCGTCAGGTGCCGCGAGATCTCGGGGGGCGGCGTCTCCACGGCGTGCGAGACGGCGTTGCGATACTGCGCAATTAATCCTTTTGCCCACTCGCCCACCTCACGCGTCGCGTTGATCATCCCCAGCAGATGCGGCACCGGGCACGCCTGCTCGGCCTCGACACGCGGCCCTAGCGCCAGCGGCAGGCTCACGTCCGGCACGTAAGCGGGGTCGTGCAGCGCGGCGATGGCATGTTGCAGGTTCGGCAGGATCTCGTGGCAGAGCGCGTTGGCCTGGTCGTAGGTCACGCGTGGCAGATAGCCAACGGTCGCCGGATCGGCGGCAGCGTCCGCCGCCAGCAGCTCGCGGACTGCGATCTGATGCGTGCGCGCCGCCCGGACGAACGCCAGTGGATAGCGCGTGCGCGCATAGGCGTCCCACGGCGCTATGCCCTGCCCCAGCAGTGTGTCGAGCTGATCGTCAATCTGCTGCCACACATCCTCGATCTGCGACGCCGCCCGCAGATACCCGCGCACGTTCGCGTCGCTCACCTCGCCTCGCAGCTCCTTCGCATAGAAATGCCGTACCGACTCGCGTACTTCCGCCAAAAAGCCCTTCGCAGGCATACCTCATTCGTCCTTTGCTTCCCAATCGACTGCACAGCATTTTCCGCGTGGCGTGGGGCCACCCCCATGCCCGACGGGTCACCGGCTGCATGCAGTCTGCACTATTCTTACGGCGTGCGCAAGGGGAGGTTGCGTCTCGCCGTGCACAAGCTATGCACGTGAGCTACAGCGGGAGATACCAGACACTCTCATGCCACTCGCCATGCCGGCTCGCCTCCCATATCTCTGCTATCCATTCTATAGCGCTTCCGATGGACGCTGTCTGCGCCACGATAAACAACCCTGGCATATGGGCACCGTCGGGCAACTGCGCCGTTAGCGTATAGTAGTGGTCTGGCATAGTATGCTCGTCGTGGCTGAGTATAAGCCGGTTCAGTTGCTGCGCCAGCGAAAGCACGGTCAGGTCCTTCTGTCCGAGATAGCGAGCCTCCTGAAGCGTCAACAGGTCCAGGGCAGGATAGCGACGGCGCAGGCCGCGCACAACATGCAGATTGAAATCTTCGTCGCTCAGGAAACGAGGCCGTTCATCGTCGGTGATTGGCTCGCTCATGCGTCCGCACCGAACGTGCTACGCCCCTCGTCTGTGTCACCTTGAGCCGCATGGCGCTGGCGCACCTCCGCGATACGTCCTTGCAGATCATCCCAATGAGTCGGATCAACCGCGTGATGATCTGCCCGCTCCATCTGGCGGCGTTGCTCGTGAGTGGCATCTGCACGGCGAAAGTGCTCGTCAAGCTCGGCGCGGTGATCCAAATAGTAGGCGATGACTCCATACGTGGTCGCCAATGAAAGTGCAGGCCAACCCTCGACGATCTGCTCAGGCGTAAGGCCGCCATGCTGCCACTGCGCGATCACGCCTTGCACAGTGATGCGTGTGTCGCCGGCATAGAGCTCGCCATCACGCTCGGTAATGTAGCTGGGGCTCGCAAGCTGTTGCATGTGCTGCCCACCTCGCTTTACTCAGCCTTCTTGCTCATACTCGTCCAGATGCACATATAGTTGGGTAAGGGCACGGCGCGTAGTTGTCTCTTGCGAGACTTACGTTTCCG
>DASVOW010000536.1:0-1698 GCA_036383155.1 Ktedonobacterales bacterium | reverse complement strand
TGTGGCGCACTATCCCATTGATTTGACGAGCCTTGCGCCGCAGGTCGCCAAGCCGTTCTCGCCGGACAATGTGTTTGACGTGGGAGAGCTGGCGGGGCAGGCACTCGACGGGTGCTTCATCGGGGCGTGCACGACGACGGAAGAGGAGTTGGCGCTGGGCGCGCTGGTGTTGGAGGCGGCGATGGCGAGCGGCAAGACGCCCGCGCCGCGCGAGAGCGGGATGCGCATCGTGGTGCCGGGCGATCTGCTGATCCGGTCGAATCTGGAGAAGGCGGGGCTGTGGACGATCTATGAGCGCGCGGGATTTGTGGTGGATCCACCGGGTTGCTCGATGTGCCTGGGTATTGCCAGCCGGAAGGCGGGCAAGGGCGAGGTGTGGCTGAGCTCGCAGAACCGCAACTTCGAGAATCGCATGGGCGAAGGCTCGCTGGCATGGTTGGCGAGCGCTGCGACGGTGGCGGCGAGCGCGCTGGATATGCAGGTGACGGATCCGCGCGCGCTGCTAGCGCAGGTGGACCGCGACCGGCTGGATCGCATCCTTGACCGGCAACGCACGCGCCCGATTCCAGAGATCACGATCTCGGAGCCGGTGGTGCAGCTTGCGGAAGCGCATGCGGATGGCAAGCATGACGCGAGTGAGGCGGCGGAGCGCGTGGTGCGCGGGAATGTGCAGCGCTTCGGCGACGCGGTGGACACGGACGCGATTATTCCTGGCGAATTCTGCCACCTGACGGATCTGGGGGAGCTGGGCGAGAAGTGTTTCTATTATGTACGGCCTGAGTTCCCACAAAAGGCGAAGGATGGGGCGACGATTGTAGTGGCAGGCGAAGGCTGGGGCAGCGGTAGCTCGCGCGAGCACGCCGTCTGGGCGTTGCAGGGGGCGGGCATTCAGGCGATTGTGGCGAAGAGCTATGCGTTCATCCACAAGCGCAATCTGGTGAATGAGGCGCTGCCTTATCTGATCGTGCAGGACCCGGCGTTCTATGAGCTGGCGGGCGAGGGCGTCGAGCTGGAGATCGATCTCGCCAGCGGGCGGGTTCGCGAGGTGGCGAGCGGAAGGGAGTTCCAGGCGCAGGTGGCGACTCCGATGATCCAGGCGCTGACGGCCGAGGGTGGATTGGTGGCGGCGGTAAAGAAGTATGGAACTGAGGTGTTTAGCACGCTGAGCGCGTGAGAGGATAGGGGAAGAGCGGAAACAACACATGGAAACTCCGCGCTGGTATATTGACGAGCTGAGCCATGCTGGCAGTGAACATCTGGATACGAGTTATGTGCCAGGGTATGACCATAAGGCGGGGACGGACCCCGCCGAGGATCTGGCGGTGTTGCGTGAGCTTGGCTTGAACGAGACGCATACACTCGTCGATCTGGGTGCGGGGACTGGCACACTTGCGCTGGCAGCTGCCCCGCTATGCCGTCGTGTCGTGGCGGTGGATGTGTCGCCCGTGATGCTCGCGCTGTTGCGCCAGAAGGCTGCGCAATCGGACATCGGGAATATCGAGTGCGTGCAGCGCGGCTTCCTCAGCTATGAGCAGCAGGGTGAGCTCGCGGATTTCGTCTACTCGCGTCACGCCCTGCATCACCTGCCGGACTTCTGGAAGGTCATCGCTCTCCAGCATATAGCGGCGATCTTGAAGCCCGGTGGCGTGTTCTACCTCCGCGACCTCATCTTTTCCTTCGAGCCGCACGAGGCCGAGC
>DASVOW010000535.1:0-8274 GCA_036383155.1 Ktedonobacterales bacterium | reverse complement strand
GTTTGACATCAACGACCTGGATGAAACACTCCCTGGTCCCTGGGAATGGGATGTCAAGCGCCTCGCTGCGAGCATCTACGTCGCCGGGCGAAACAATGGATTCGCCGAACCAGACTCCCGCAACGCAGTCCTCGCCGCAGTGCGCTCCTACCGCCAGCGCATGGCAGAGTTCGCCGACATGCGACACCTCGACGTCTGGTATACCCACGTCACCGTAAACGATCTGCTCAACTTGATCTCGAATAAGCAAGACAAGAAGCAGGCGGAGAAGCAGGTGGCCAAAGTCCGGCAGCGCGACAGCTTGCAAGCGCTCGCCAAAATGACTGAGGTGGTGGATGGTCACCGCGTCTTTATCAATGATCCACCTGTGGTCATGCGGGTCACGGAGGACATGATCGGGGCCGAAGTCCGAACCCTCCTCGATGAGTATATGCTGACGCTGCGTGGCGCCCAGAGTCAGCTGCTTGAGAATTTCCAGTTCGTCGATGCAGCTCAAAAGGTCGTTGGTGTGGGCAGCGTAGGCACGGCGTGTTTCATCGTCTTGATGACCGGACGAGATGAGAGTGACCCACTCATCCTTCAGGTGAAGGAGGCAGAGGCATCCGTCTTGGAAACGCAACTGCCGAAGAGTACCTTCAAGCACCATGGCGAACGGGTTGTACGTGGTCAGGAGCTCATGCAGGCAGCATCCGACATCTTCTTAGGTTGGATGACTGGACCAAGAGGCAGACATTTTTACTGGCGGCAGCTGCGCGACATGAAAGGCTCGGTGGTAGTGGAAGACCTCACGCCCTCCAATCTGGCCCTGTATGGAGGTGTGTGTGGCTGGGCGCTGGCGCGAGGGCATGCTCGGGCATCGGGCAACGCGATTGAAATAGCGGCCTATCTCGGAACGAATGACCGCTTTGATCAGGCCATTGCCTCCTTCGCCGAAGCATACGCGAATCAGACGGAGCGCGACCACCAGGCCCTGCTCAACGCCATCAAGTCAGGACGACTCACGGCAGCCGCAGCCGGCTAACCGCCTGATTCGCTACAATCTCGATTCGCCGCAGTTTATCTGCCTGACAGTGGAGACATACGGCGTCGCTCGCTGAGTGTCTCCCGCACCACTTCCATGACAGCCACAGGGAGCAAGATTGGAACCTTGATTTCGACAGTGCTGTCGACAACACGCCTGGAAAGACGTCGCACGGCCCGCTCAGCAGGTTTCCTCATGAAGCCGGCTACGAACACCCCCACGATAACCAGCACGGCGCCGATCATTACACCACCGCCTCCAACCGCGGGAGTGCTGGCGGCGATGTTCTTATCTTGCTCTCCCTTCGCCACACGCAAACCTTCTGCAAGACTTCTCTGTTGCTGCTGAGGGGCCATGCTCTGATCAGCGCTATGAGACGCAAGCAGATCCTCCTTGAGATCTGGTTGCGCAACGTGCTGCTGGACTGATGTCTGGATTGTCATACGTCACATCCTTTCGCGTGACTCTATTGCGAAATCGCGATCACGCCCTACCTTCACGCCTGGCTCCCTGCACCGCTACCTCTTGAGAAATCGAAGTGAGCCGGCCAGGGCAGATGAAGGTCCGAGCCGAGTCCGCACCGTAGCAGGAGCGATCACAGTGTAGCCACACTGTATGAGAGCGCAACGCCGCGCGCACTCCCTGATGGGAGTGCTGTTAGGGCTGGTATTCCTGTGATGCTACAGGTGAGTGCTCACCTAGCGTCTGGGCAAGCCGCCACTTACTCCCACGCACGAGAATCAGGCGCTTGCCCTGCGATGAGGGCCATACCTCTTCATCGGCATAGCAGGAGACTATCCCCAGAGTCCGTCCCGCTGCCCGGTGCCGCGGCCAGATTCATAGCCTATGCTCGCAAGGAGGGTTCCGACTAGGGATCCACCGAGGAACGACTCGCAGGGAGAGGCGGATTACGAGCGGTGTCAAGTGCCCGGAGGCATGGTCGACAATTGCACGCACCCGCGCCGGCTTCATGCGAAAAACACGACCGAGGAACGAGCCCGGGCGTGTGCATGCTTACCAGAGGAGGCAGTACATGGCGGAAACACCAACCTTAGGACCCATCCAGCTCGTGGTCGTCGGGCTAGACAACGACAAGATGAAGGGACAGGTTGCACGCGAGCTGCATCGCGCCACAGAAAAAGGCGACATTCGGATACTCGATGCGCTGGCAATCCAGAGGACGAAGGACGGCGGCCTTGTCTCGCTGGGAGCGACTGATCTGACTCCCGACCAACGCGTGGTGTATGGAGCCATTCTCGGCGGTCTGTTGGGCTTAGGTGCGACGGGAACCGAGGAAGGTATGGAAGTCGGCGCCGAAATGGGAGTCGAGACGTTCGCCGATAAGAATTTTGGCCTGTCTGGAGGGGATATTCAGGCTATCGCGCAAGACATTCCTCCCGGAAAGACCGTGTTGATGGTGCTCTTCGAGCACCGCTGGGCTGTACCTGTGAAGGAAGCGATTCAGGATGCGGGAGGTGTCATGTTGGCACAGGGGCAGGTGCGGCCGGAGACCATTATAGCGCTTGGCGCCGGTCTTACCGCGCCTGCTATGGTGTCATCTCCGAGCAGCGACATGTCCCAGAGTGAGCAAACCCATTAGCCGTGCACTGAGGAGTCGGAGGGAGCCAGGCTGGCAGTATGGAGAGCGCCTTGTCTGGCTCCTGTGGTGCTTGATCAATCCCGCCCTCTCTGCGGTTCCGTGGAGAGGGCTCCTCTCTTGCGCTGGAAGGTGAAAGCTGCGGCGCATGCCCTCACACGAGGCGGCGAATACGCCAGGAGCGCGCAATGAGCGACAACGGACAACACGTCAACAGCCAGATGCCGCCGGCTCCGCCAGCCACAGCCGAACGAGCCAGCGTTGAGGCGGCCCACGATTCCTTTGACACAACCTCATCTGTACTCCGCTTGCTGATAGGAGGATTGCTGGTCGGCGCCGACGAGCTGCGACGTCGGCTACAGCAATGGGAGGCAACGGCGCGCTCCGCCCCCTCGGCAGCGCTGCCGCAGACCGTGCCACAGTCGCTGCGGCATGTTTCCGCGCCTGCGTCGCTGCGCTATGCATTCATTGGCATGCTCTTCGAAACCGAGACGCGCATTCGCCAGCGAATCCCCATCGTGCTAGAGCGCCTCGCGCGCCTCTCTGAGGAGGCCGAATACCAATATGTCACTGCAGTCGAGCCAGCGCTCAGCCAGACGCCGCTTGATCCCGTGCTGATGCGTCTTGATGAGATGCTGTTCCAGGCTGGAGCGGCGGTTGATCGGTGGACAGCTCGAGGATGGCTCGAAGAGCAACAGAGCCGTGGAATGGTGCGACAAGCCACCGTCAGTGTGGTTGACGAACTGATCGCCTACATGGCGCGCAATCCCGAAGTGCGCGACTTGATCCTGCAACAAGGAACCAGCATGGCTGGCGATGCGATGGACGAAGTGCGCGAGCGAACGGCGTCAGCAGATGTGTGGATAGAGCGCTTCACTCGCAGCCTGCTCCGTCGTCCCGAGGCCAGTGGAGCCACGGTGACACCAAGTGTGGACGCACCTCCGAAAAGCGATGCAGGCGGCTAACCCAATGAAGGCTAACCCAATGAAGAAGGTAGAACGCCAGGATGTATATGCGGGGTTCGTCACACGGGCCACTGCCTTCATCATTGACATTGTGGCAATGACTGTCGCCATTATAGTGGTCATTGCCCTCTCGCAGGCTGTCCTCGGTTTCTTCACGCTCTACGGCTTGTTGGGCCAGCGAATTGTAAACTCCGCTCAATTCCAAGTCATCGTGAGCGTGGCAATGATCATCCTTGGCACTGCTATTGCCATCGGCTATCCAGTCGGATTCTGGGCGCTTCTTGGCCAAACGCCCGGCCAATGGCTTCTAGGTGTGCGAATCGTGCGAGTAACGGGCAAGCCGCTAACTGTCAGGCGTGCGCTGCTCCGCTACCTGGGCTATTGGCTGTCAGCGATACCACTCGGCTTGGGTTTTCTCTGGGTGCTCGTGGATGATCGCCGGCAGGGCTGGCACGACAAGCTAGCAGGCACATATGTGGTCTACGAGTCGCGGTCTACGTACCGCCACAGAGTGCCCACGTAGGTCACAGCACAGGTCATGATCGTAGGGAGGGTGCGCATATGAAGGAAGATCCTTCGGCCGCAGGCATGCGGCAGGTTGCACTCGCGCAAAAATCACTGGCCGAGTACGCTCCTGTTGTGGGTGACGATGTGATTGCCGAGATCGAGATGCTCGCGCGCCCCTTGCAAGGGGCGCGCGTTCTGCACGTGTCGGCAACCGCATACGGCGGCGGTGTGGCCGAAATCCTCCACACGCTTGTACCCCTCATGCGCAGCGCCGGGCTGCAAGCCGAATGGCAGATCATCTCCGGATCTGACGCCTTCTTCAACGTTACCAAGCGCATGCACAACGCGCTGCAAGGCAGCGACCTCACCTTGACCGAGGCAATGCAGAGCGACTACATGCTGACTAACGTGCGCAACGCCCGAAGCTTCGAGGACACCTTTGACTTTGTCGTGGTCCACGATCCCCAGCCCGCGCCACTGCGCCAACTAAGCGGCGGCCATGGGACATGGCTCTGGCGCTGTCACATCGATCTGACGGCGGCGCAGCCTGCGGTATGGCAGTTCCTGCGCCCCTTCATAGAGGTCTATGATGGCGCCATCTTTACGATGCCAGCCTTTGTGAAGCCCGACTTGCGCGTGGGAAAAGTGGCGATCATACCGCCCGCCATAGATCCACTTAGCCCGAAGAACGCGTTCTTGTCTCCCGATCAGGTGGCTACCATTGTCGCGGCGGCTGGGGTTGACCCGTCGCGCCCTACGCTCCTCCAGGTCTCCCGCTTTGACCCCTGGAAGGATCCGCTTGGTGTGATTGACGTCTATCGTGCAGTCCGCCGGGAGGTTCCTGGCATTCAGCTTGTTATGCTCGGCGCGATGGCCCATGACGATCCCGAAGGTGCGATCTTCTTTGAACGCACGAGGACATACGCGGGCGACGATCCTGACATTCATCTGCTCACCAACAAGGGAGGCAGCAGCGAGGTGAATGCCTTTCAGCGGCATGCGACGGTCATTCTCCAGAAGTCCCTGCGCGAAGGCTTTGGCCTGACAGTGACGGAAGGTCTCTGGAAGGAGCGACCTGTTGTAGCGGGCAATGTTGGTGGCATCCCATTGCAGATCGAGAACGGCGTGTCGGGCTTTCTCGTCGAGAACACGGATCAATGTGTCGAGCGTGTGTTGACCATTCTGCGTGATCCAGACATAGCCAGCCAACTGGGCCGGAATGGCCGCGACGTGGTCCGGCGCAACTTCCTCTCCACCGCCAATCTGCGCAACTACCTCCGCTTATTCAACGAGTTCGACGAACACGTGTCGAGGTCCAGCCCGCTCTCATCGCCGGGCGGCACCCAATCATAGGCTTTTGGCTCTGAAAGCGTGCTGCCTATTCCATACACGAGTCGGGCCGGGCTCGTCGGTTGCATGCACAACGCAACGAGCACAGCATTGGAGCTATCGTTTCTGGGTTACGCTTCCTCGACGCGGAAGACGCTACTGATCGTGGCTGTCAATCCCAGTGTCGCGCTCACAGAACAATACTTCGTCTCCGAAAGTTCGATTGCCCGTCGTACCGCCTCAGGGTTGACGCTTCGCCCCGTCACCGTATGCTCGACAGTGATCGCCGTATACGTCTGCGGATGCTCCTCACGCCGCACCCCACGCACAGAAATCGTATAGCCCGTCACATCCTGCCGCTTCTTGCGCAGAATCGAGATGACATCCATCCCCGTGCAGCCAGCCAGAGCCACCAACAATAGTTCCATCGGCGATGCGCCGGCATTCTGCCCGCCCTCCTGCTCGCCCACATCCATCACAATCCGATTGCCCGATCCCGATGTCGCATCGAAGCGCATTGGCCCAACTAGCACGGCCTGCGCTGAATTCTCTTTCGCCACGTTCGCTCTCCTCTACCGTACAGTCTCACTCCAGTCAGTATACCTCTACTGTGCTGCAAATGGCTTTGGCTTTGCCGCCTATCGTGCCGCCTCAGTCTCGATCTCACCAACTGGAATGCATCTTGCCACGCTCATGAAAGTGAGTCCCATGAGGGGTCACAGACAAGCAATGAAGTGAGGTAAGACATGAGCGCGGGATTCGATCCGCAGTTTGAAGAAGTCAGCGACGTAGGTAAGCGGGCGACTACTGACCAATATGATGAACATGGCAATATCATCGCGAACAACAGCGTGCCCCTGCCCGATCCGAAGTTCCGGCCCGAGTCAGGTGATGTCGCTACCAGCCCGGAGCAGCTCAACGCCAGCGCGCCACCGGCACCGGCAACGCCGGACCCCTACGGAGGCAGCGTATCGGCGAGTCGCGCCGACCCGGACTTATCGAGCGAGCAGAACAAGGAGCTACGCTCAACTGATGAGCGCAAGGGGATGCAGGTATTCCCTGAGAACGCCGAGAAGCACGACAAGTGAGCGGGGAAGGCGAATGTCTGAGTGTCTGCCTAAAACATTGGTGCGCTCACTTGTGAATGTTGGTGTAGACATTCGACCAGTTGTGCAGCACATGCACCTGGGTGAAAGGCCAGTAGACCAGCGTTGCCCTGCCGATGATATCACGTATCGGCACGGGTCCCCAATCACGCGAATCTGAGCTATCGCCACGGTTATCGCCAAGCACGAAATACTCATTGGGGCCGAGGGTCCAGGTGTTCGGCGAGTAGGGGTTCAGCAAGTTGTTGACGTAGGGCTCATTGATCGTAACGCCATCCACCGTTACCCGCCCATTTGCATCAACCTGCACCGTATCCCCCGGCACCCCAATGACGCGTTTGACGAAGTCCTGGCTCGGGTCGCGCGGCCACGCAAAGACGATCACATCGCCACGCTGAGGCTTGGAGAGGGCATATGTGGCCTTGTCCACCAGGATGTATTCGTGATTCAGCAGGGTGGGCGTCATGCTTGGCCCGTCAACACGGTAATTCTGCACGACCAGATGCACCACCACAAAGAGCAGCAGCGTCAGTATCGCCACTTCCAGCACTTCGCGCAGCAGCCGTGTGCCGCGTTGCTCGCCCTGCTCATCCTCATAGGCGTAATCTTCACGCCTTGCACGAGCCACAGTCTCGTGGGCCATCCCGATCTCCTGCATCCAGCTCAGCACGACAACGCCCGTGGCCTACTCGCTGCCAGACGGCGACGGCGAAGGAACCTGCGCCCTTCCCCGTTTGGCTGCCAGTACACACATACAGGCCGTACACTATCCTACATTGTACGATGTCCACTCCGTCAAGTTGTATATCAACATAACGTAATGGCTATCGTATCTTCGGGGCAAACGATGGAGCAGCCCGAGCCTCCATCGTGCGTCCATACTATGTCACATACTATGCAGTACGTATAACGCCGGTCGCCGGACACGCTGGAATGCACTTACGGCACGTCGCGTGCCAGCCTGGTGCCCCTAGACCATTGGGATGCTTTCACTTCACTACTCCCACGCGCTACCTACCGCCTTGTTGCTTCTCTGGTCATGCGTGCGTTGTGCCGTGCGGCATGGGATGATATGATTGGGGCGACCCATCGGTAGCGCTCGGCTCGCCTGTTGCCCGCGCGCATTCGGTGACAGATCTCTTGCCCATATTCGGGCTTTGTATATGTAGAAGACATGCGCACGTCGTCAGCAGGGAGCAGCACATGCAGCGATGGCCGGACCCGGCAGAAAAGGATCGCACGCGCCCGCAGAACCGCCAGCGTAGCGCGGCGGAATACACTGGGGAGCCGGTGAATGGCTCTGGCGCACCCGCCTATCCCTCCTCACCCAACGCTGCGCGCATGACTCCCGATGCCCCCCATCCACCACATGGAAACGGTTTCGCTGCCCAGGCCACGCCACCGCAGCGACCGGTTGAGCCAGACGACCGGGAGATCAATCCGCCGTGGGAGCGCGAGAGCGGCAGATTCCCGGTGCCGCGGATCCCCAGCAACCCACCCACTCCGCCCGGACCCGACGCCAGCTCCGCGACATGGCGTGCCGCGATGGAGGAGAGCATGCCCGGCGTCGGCATGGGCGATATGACCGGCACCGGCAAGATTCCCGCCATCGTGCCGCTCACGCCGCACGAGTCCGGCTGGAGCAAAGGCCTGCGCGCTCCACAGGGCGGCGCCGTTGCCGCACGCGGTGATGTAGAGGTAGATCTGCAACCCTCTGCTCACATGCGTGCCATGAAAGCGGGAAACCTG
>DASVOW010000534.1:0-12235 GCA_036383155.1 Ktedonobacterales bacterium | reverse complement strand
TGAATTCGCCTTCCATCTGGTGCCGGCGGGCATCCTGCATCCAAACGTCATCTGCGTGATTGGCAACGGCGTGGTGGTGGACCCGCGCGGGCTGCTGGCCGAGATGGAGACACTGCGCAAGCTGGATGTGGATCTGGGGCGACTCGTCATCAGCGAGCTGGCGCATGTGGTCATGCCTTATCACTTTGTGCTGGACCGGCTGGAGGAAGAGAGCCGAGGACTCGAGAAGATCGGCACCGTGATGCGCGGCATCGGACCGGCGTACGTGGACAAATACTCGCGCACCGGCATCCGTATGGCCGATCTGCTGGATGTGGATCAATTCCGCTCGAAGCTGGTGTCTGTGCTGGCGCAGAAAAATCGCATGATCACGCAGATTTATGGTCAGCCGCCGCTCTCCCTCGAAGAGATCCACACCGAATATTTCGGCTATGTGCAACAACTCCGGCCGCATATCGTCGACACGCAGGCGATGCTGCAGAAGGCGCTGGCAGATGGCCGCTCCATTCTGCTGGAGGGAGCGCAAGGCGCGCTGCTCGATGTGGACTTTGGCACGTACCCGTTTGTGACGTCTTCCTCTACTGTCGCCGGCAACGCGTCAACCGGCGCGGGCCTTCCGCCACGTAGCATCGAGCATGTGCTTGGCATCTATAAGGCCTATATCACGCGCGTAGGCAGCGGTCCGATGCCGACGGAGCTGTTCAATGGCGAGGGCGATGCGCTGCGCGATGCCGGCCACGAGTATGGCACGACGACGGGGCGCCCGCGACGCTGCGGGTGGTTTGACGCCGTGGTGGGGCGCTTCGTCGCCAAGCTCAACGGATTCGACAGCATGGCGATCATGAAGCTGGACGTGCTCGATGAGATGCCGACCATCAAGATCTGCACGAGCTACCGCCTGGGCGATCGCGTGCTCACGACGCCACCGGCAACGCCGAACGACTTTGCCGCGTGTGAGCCAGTGTATGAGGAATGGCCGGGCTGGCAGGCATCCACTCGCGGCGCGGCGAGCTGGAACGATCTGCCCCAGCAGGCACGACGCTATCTGCAGCGCATCGAGGAGCTGCTGGAGACGCCACTGGCAATGGTCTCGGTGGGACCGGGGCGCGGCGAGACGATCTATCTGCGCGATGTCGAACACTGAGCCGCGTATTGACATAACAACAAGTACAATTCCACGTTAGCGAAGGTGCGGGGCGGAAGTCATTGGGGAATCTGTTTCGGTTGCTGCGACTAGTGCGCCTGGCGCGGCGTACCGAGCAATGCCCGAAGTGTGGCGCGGTAGTGGACCTGCCGGCCACACGCGGCATCTGTCCACGCTGCCGGTTCGCTGTGGCGGCGGCTAAAGAGCGCATATGGCGGAGCCGCCGCTGGGTGCTCACGGCGGTGAGCGGGCTGTGCATACCCTTGTATTTCGCGCCGTTCGTGCTGCATGCCAGCACGCCGGTCCAGGTATTCTCCACCCTCAGCGTGGCACTCTTCTCGCTCTGCGGCTTCGGCGCGCTCGTCTCCGCGTCCACCGCGCGCAAGTATCAGCAGATGACGCGCAAACCGTAGGCGCGATGAGTGAGCCGGATGGCACACGGCTCCGGCAGGGCATCAGTCTGCCGCTCTCGGATGTGGAGATTATGAGCGCACAGGATGGCGCACCAGCGCGCTAGGCGCACCTAAATGCTATTCCCAAATGCTATTCCCAGGGACTTGCTTGCCAGTCGTCTTGTGAATCCTCGGCTGGAAGCCAGGCTGGCAGTGGTGTGTAGAGCAGCTCGGCGAGCGCGCTGACGTAGGGTTCGTATAGGTGGCGAAGCTTGATCAGCTTGGCATCCATCTCCTTGCCGTCGCTGAGAGGAATCTTGGCGGCGGCCAGTGCCGAGCGGAGGCGCGCCAATTCCTCGGGCGGGAGCCGGTTGGGGAGATCCTTCTTGGGTCGTGTACCAAGCACCTGACTGAGATCGACGGCGGCATGGCGTGCAATAGCAAAGGTCAAGCGCGCCTGCTGCGCCGGAATGCCGTCGAGTCCGACCATCACTAATGCACAGGCGTCGAGGATGACTGTTAGCGAGCTGACCCAGGATTGGTTATCGTGCTGCGAGCGGAAGAATGCCAGCGTCGGGTAGGAGAGGTGGCTTTCGAGGATGTCGGCGGACCAGATCTCCCAGTCGCGAAGGAAGTTGGTCAACGCCTCAGTAGGATTGCCGCCCTCGCTGTGGCGCACGAGCAGCGATCCGGCGGTGGGCGGCGATCCGGCGCGCGCGTCGAGCAGCGAGACATTCATCTCACGGCGTGAGAACGACTGATAGAGGATCGGCAGATAACCGATGACGAGGGCGAGGAAGCCAAACCCGATGCCGGCCTCCGCCACGGTGAGCATGCGAGCCAGAGGAGAGAGCGGCACAACATCGCCGAGGCCCAGCGTGAAGAACGTTGTGCCGCTCATATAGAGATCGGTGCCAAAGCTCGTGCGGCCGTCTGTCGTGCTGAGAGCGGAGCCACACGCCCACTGGAGCAGGCCGAAACCGAAGACGAGTAAGACCGCCCACACGATGAGCAGCACCAGCAGCGCCAACGGGCCATAGATGCTGAGGAAGGTTTCGCGCTGTGCCTCACTGCGCATCTTATGCCGCGCGATCCAGGACCAGGGCGACCACGTGAGCCGGAAGACGCCGCGGGACAGGCGCAGCAAGCGTCTGACACGGCGCGGCAGTACAATAGTTTCGAATGCGTCCCAAAGGGCGGCGCCGATCAATATCAGGGCGGCGAGTGCCGCGAGCAACTCGATAATTCGCATGCTGTATTGCCTTGCCTTTGAATAGAATGCTCTTGAAATGGTCACTGAATGATGCGGGCATCAGCGGGAGGGCAGTGACAGCAGCGTCAGCGCACTCAGTCTCTACCGAATTTATATCAAGTCTACATCACTCGTTACAGGACTGTGCAAGTCGCCTTCAACCCATCACCTTGGTCCCTCATCGGTGAGTGGTTTCTCCTCGTCGCGGCACTCACCTTGCGGGGATTGCGTATGTCTCGAGTCTATGGAGGGCAGATATCGTATGCGGCCCGCTACGGGACATATGAGAGGCAGGAGGGCTAACAACAACAATGAGCATGAATTCACCCAATCCGTCTGATAGCGGCATGCAGCAGTCGGCGGACCAGGGAATACCACTGCAGGAAGACATCCAGGAGGCGCTCGATCCCAATGAGCTGCGCTTGAACGAGAACGATCCGAATGTTGCGCGCGATCCCGTATGTGGTCAACTCGTGGATAAGCGAACTGCTCCCGACACATTCGCACCACCGATCAACCAGCCGATGGAGACGCTGTATTTTCATTCGGCCGAGTGCAAGGCCATTTTTGAGGAAGACCCTCAAAGATTCGGCTACAACCTATGACATTCCTCTGAGGTGACGCTCCGGCGGAACGTCACCTTACAACGAGCCGCCCGCCATCGATCATCAGATGGCGGGCATTTGCTTATCCACCGGGATGGGTGTGATCATTGGCTCCCACCTAGGCTGTTGAGCTGCGCATGTTGAGCCGAGATGGGTCGAGGCGAGTATGATGCGATGGCAGAGAGGATGAGCGCCTATGAGTCGCATCTATACTACTGGCACGATACAGCGGCCTGTCGGTGAGGTCTTTGACTATGTCACGACGCCAGGCTATTGGCCAAAGTGGCATCCATCGTCGCTAGGTGTCGTGGGAGCAATAGATCATTCACTGGAGCCTGGCGAACAGGTGACGGAACGGTTCACTGTCGCCGGGAGGCGCGGCACGGTTGTGTGGACGGTGAGAGAGCGAATCGCGCCGCGACGCTGGGTGATCGACGGCGCGATTGTGGGCGGCGGTGGTGGCACTATTACGTATACGTTGACACCGCAGAGCGTCAACGAGACGTTCTTTGAGCGCGAATTTGTCTATCCGCTACCGAACGCGCTTCTCGCGCTGCTGGACATGTTGGTGATACGGAGACGGATCAGAGCGGAGTCGGCGGAAGCCGTCCGCCGCCTCAAGGAACGGCTGGAGTCTAGTTCGACGCCAAGGGCCTGATCCGCTTCCGTGGGCGTGTGGCGCCATGCTCACTATCAGCACAGCACTCAGCGAGACGACAGCGATGAGATGCAAGCGGTCAGAAACGCTTCTGTGTGGCACGTCGCGGTGGTGTGTTGGAAGTCGGCTTCGGCGCTGGTACGGGAGGGGCGATAGGCGGGCGCTGAGCTTCAACCCAGGCGCTATAGCCGCCCGCGAAACCGCGCACATCACCGTTGCGTACCTCGATGATGCGGTCGACGATGCGATCGAGAAAGTAGCGGTCGTGTGAGATGACGATCACGGTGCCGTCGTACGCTTCGAGCGCGCCCTCCAACACTTCAGCGGAGTCGATGTCGAGGTGGTTGGTCGGCTCGTCGAGCAGGAGACAATTGGCCTTGCCGAGCATCAGCAGCAAGAGTTGCAGGCGGCTGCGCTCGCCACCACTGAGCGTACGCACGGGCTGCCGCACTTGCTCGTAGCGGAAGAGGAAGCGCCCGAGCAGTGCTACGGCCTCATTCTCGTAGAATGGTCTGGCAGCGCGCACAAGCTCCAATGGCGAGGATTCCATGGGCAGCGTCTCGTGGCCCTGGGCGAATGTGTCGATGACGATGCTTGGCCCCACCCAGCGCTCGCCTTCAGTCGGGTCCAGCGCGCCGACGATGATGTTGCCCAGCACGGTCTTGCCGGCGCCGTTGCGCCCGAGGATGCCCACACGCTCACCACGCACGATCGTCAGATTCACGTCGAGCAGCACAGGTTCGTCGCCGAATGCTTTGCTCACATGGCGCAGCTCTGCTACTTTCTGGCCGCCGCGTTCGGCACTATGCAGACGCAACGCCATGGTGCGCCGCTGGAGGACGGGTCGCTCGACCTTCTCCATCGCGTCGATCTGGCGCTGTTTGTTGCGGGCTTGCTTGATGTGACGCTCGTCTACGACGATGCTGGCCCAGAGCTTGAAGCGGGCAATTGCCTCTTCCAGACGGGCGATCTCTTTTTGCTGTGCGACATACAGCTCTTGTTGCCGCTTCAGCGCCAACTCGCGCGCCATGGCGTAGGCAGAATAGTTGCCGGGCCAGAGCGTGATCTTGCCGTGCTCTAGCTCTGCGATGAGATTAACTGTCTCGTCGAGCAGATAGCGGTCGTGAGAGACGATGACCACGGCGCCTTCGAAACCGCAGATCAGAGACTCGATCTGCTCGCGGTGCGGCAGGTCGAGATGGGTCTCGGGCTCGTCGAGCAGGAGCAGATCGGGGCGCTGCACCTGGCATGCCGCCAGAGCGACGAGCTTGCGCTGGCCTCCACTGAGCGCCGACATGGGCAATGTCATCTCGCTTTCATCAAAGCCAAGGGCGCGAAGGTGGCTGCGCGCCTCGCCCTCGAAGCCGGGTCCGCCTAGCTCCTCGAAGCGGGCGAGCAGGCGCTCCTGGCGTTCGAGAACGCGCTCGATGCGACGGAGGTCGGAGGAGACGTCGGGCCGGGCAAGCTCGGCCTCACACGCCGCGAGCTGCGCCTCGATCTCGGCAAGATCGGGCCGGGCCGCGCAGACTATCTCCACCGGCGTTCGGTCGGTCGAGGGGATGTGTTGCGGGAGATAGGCGCTGCGCAATCCTTTGCGGCGGGCTATGTCTCCGGTGTGGGTCTCGTCTAATCCGGCGATGATGCGGAGCAAGGTCGATTTGCCCGCGCCATTTGCGCCGACAAGACCGATACGCGCGTCGTCAGCAACGCCAAAGTCGAGTCCCGCGAGTATCTGACGGCCGCCGTAGAATTTGCTGATGTCATGCAGGTTCACCGCGATCATAGTATTTCTCTCCATCCTCATACTCTAGGGATGTGTCGTTCGTGGCGGAGGATCAGCGCAAGGGCACGGTGGATAGGACATGAGCGCGGCTGGCGGCGCATAAAGAAAACCGTGGGCCCTGCACTGGCCCACGGTCGCCGGTTTCGATCCGTCTCGCTGTCGTCTGGACTCTGTCAGCGAGGCGGCAGGGTAGCAAGCAAGCTGCAAATGGGCGCAGTACGGCAAGGACACACGGCGAAATCGCTGCCCTTGATCATGCCGTTGCTGTACTGGTAACCCGCTGGATGCATATGTGCTTGCTCCCGATAGCAGATAGAACGAACGCCACAAGTGTACCCAAGGCAGCGAGCGAATGTCAATGGGCGGCTAGAATGATCCCCCGCCGCCGCCACCGCCACCGGCTGCGCCGCCACCTCCAAAGCCGCCGCCGCTGAAGCCGCCACCTCTGAAGCCGCCGCCGGTATAGCCACCAGAGCTAGACTGCGGCGGGGGATAGAGGCTGGTGTGCCATGCGAGCCAGTAGGGATAAAACCCGTAGGTACTCCGATGGCGGTTAGGGTTAGGTTCATGCTCGGGCCTGAACCACGCGGGGGAGTAACCTGCACCACTGGCCATTTGAAGCTGGTTGGGGACGGCACTGCTAGCACCCATTGCCAGCAAATAGGGCAGGGCGCCGTCGAGTTGGTCGAGTGACACGCTCGTCTTGATGCTCTTGAGGTAGCCACGCCAGGGAGCGGCTACCTGTTGCCCTTCGAGGGTGGTATCGGGTATCGCATGAGCCAAGATAAGTGCAAGGAGGCTCGCGCCACCACAGATGAAGGCGCCGATGACGGCCCAGCCTTCCTGAGCGATACCGGCTACGATGACGCCGAGCAGGGACGCGCATAGCGCCAGTGCCCCGGCAATATAGAGTGGACGGCGTTTCACGTTTGCCGCATCGGGATTGTACCAGCCATGGTTGATCAGCGTCTGGCGCAACCGGCTTTTCGCCGATGACCATCCTCTAGCTACCAGCGCCAGGTCTCCGGCTGCGATCACATTCTGGTCGTCAGCGTTGGACGTGAGCAGATGCCACAGCGAGACCTCGTAGCCAGCGGGATCCTTCACCTGCTGCGCGAGGAGGCGCACCCGGATGACATCCACTCCGGCAGGCTCGATCTGGAGTAATTTGCGGCGGGCAAAGTCGAGGATGGTGGCCTCCATCTGCTCGTCACCAATGCGGCCTTTGACCAGCGCACCGACGACGGCGGGCGCGAGATCACCTGGAGGCGTTGTCGTGTACGGTCCCGCAGCGAGACGCCCACGCCGCAACCACATGTAGTAGAGCACGATGGCTAACGCGAAAAGCAGCGAGAACGCATTGAAGGGGAGACGCCCGAACGCGCGGGCGGCGCCAATAGCTGGAGGCAGAGGAGCTGGAGGTGGCGGGGGTGGTGGCCCATAGCGGAGATCATGGGCGACCGCATCCAGCCCTGCGGCAATGCCCGCCGCTGTCTGCTCGTTGCGCAGCAATGGCAGCATCACATCGGAATAGATGCGCTGCGATTCATCGGGAGGTAAGTTCTCACCAGCGTGCTTTTGGCCAGCGTATAGGACCACTTCGCCGTGGCGAGTGTTTGATGGCTTGAGGTTGAGGAACATGACAAACCCATTGCGGGCACCTGAGCTCGATTCCACACCCCAGCGATTCATCAGATCTATCGCGTCTTGCCGGGTCTCGTCTTGGGTCGCGTCTTTTGCTTGCAAGTAGACGACTGTTGGAGCACCGGCTTGCTCAACCGCCTTTGCGTGCGTCTCCAGGGTCTGGATCTCTGCGGCAGACAGGAGCCCAGCGCAATCGTAGATATGCTTGCCGAGAATTGGGCCGTTGCAGTCAGTTCGTGCCGCAGCATGGGCAAAGGGTACGGAGAGAAAGGTGAAAGAGGTAGAAGCCACTAGAAGAAGTAGTGGCACCAATGCGAACAGGAAGGCTGATAACTGTTTCCGTTGCCTCGGCAGCATAGGATGTATCTCCTCGTCTGGACGTTTTCAAACAGGCATCCAGCCAGTATACGAGCGAGAAACACATCAGTTGCAGCTGCGAGAATGGGAACGGAGCCGCTCACACTCGCATTGGCGTGCTAGCGGCTCGGTGAGGGGAAACATGCTTGCTATGGCTGTGGCACGGGGATGCAGCCCACCGAGAGACGCACGAAGTCGTCGCTGTAGCCAAAGGCGCTGCCAGGCACGCCTGCGATGCCTGTGGCGCTGAAGAGGGAGAAGACATCTTCGCCGGGGCGGAGTTGGCTCCAATTGTAGACCGTGCCGCCGTCGTCGAGATTTACCTGGGCGAAGAGGTGGCGCTCCTGATCGATATGGCGCAACTGCTCGATGAGACGCGCGCGACGATGCTTGTAGAGCGCGCGAATCCGCTGCTCCAGCTCGGGATGGGCAGTGAAGAGCTCGACGAGCGCCATGTAGCGCAGCTGCCAATCGGCGGGGAGGGCGGCGGTGCTGTTTGTCCAGCCAGCACCAACGCTGGCCGCCAGTGCTGGATCGCCGAAGCCGACCCAGCCGCAACGGTCGCCCGTCAGGGTATGCGTCTTGGAGAAACTGCTGACGAAGACACTGCGCTTCAGTGTTTCAGGGTCGTTGAAAGCTTGCATGCGCTGGCGGTCCATCTCGGGGTCGCCGGTGCCGATGTAGGCGAGGTCGGCGACGATCAGCACGTCGCACCCGCGCAGCACATCGAAGAGGGCGCGCAGCTCGTCGGGCGAGTACGCGAACGCGGTGGGGTTGTTGCTGACGGTGAGATAGAAGGCGCGGATATCGGGGGCTTCGTCGAGCGCGGCGCGGAGCATCTCAGGCGTCACCTTGAAGTGATCTTCGGGGCGGGTGGTCAGGCGATGCAGACGCATGCCGAGCGATTTTACCTGCCATTCAGGGACATTGAAGCTGGGCGCGGGGAAGATCACCGCGATCTGATCGTCACCAGCGTTGCGGCGGGCCGTGGCAAAGCCACGAAAGAACTTATCGAGGCCATCGAGGGCACCCAGGCTGAGGTGGATCTGTGCAGGTGGCGGAGCGAAGCCCCACTGGCGCCGCGTGTACTCAGCCAGCATCTCGCGCAGAAGCAGATTTCCCACACCAGCCAGATCGTACATCCGGAGGTCGACGCGGCGACTCAGAAGCTTGCGCTCGAAGTCCATCATGCGCTTGCGGAGCGAGCGATATCTGGCGCCGGTGGAAGCGCGTCCGCCAATGATCTCACGGGGCAATGCTATGCCCATATCGTCGGCCAGGGAAACGAACTCGGGTCCGTCGTCTTCGGCACTGATGCGTCGCAGATCGACATCACCGATGGTGCGGTTGACCACCTCGCTCGCGATCACCTGTTCCGGGATGCCGCGCTCGCGGCAGGCAGCCTCAAGCTGGGCCACCATGCCTGCCATGACGCGGATCGGCGCAGCGCCCGCACTCACCAGCGGTCGCGCACGCTCGCACGCTTCGTCACGCATTGCAGCGACCAAAGCACGGGCTGATGTGAGATTGTCGTTAGAAGGGTCTTGAATGGCGTCAGATGTGGTGGCAGCAGCAGCGTTATGGCCGTTTGATGTCGCGAGGGAAGGGGGAGAGCCCGCGCCGGTATCAAGAGTATCTGATGTTGTGAGGGGAGAGGTATCTGGAGTGAGATTGCTCGCGTGTGAAAATGCAGGCTTGGTAGCCGACATGGAAGAACTCCTTCATGCTCCACCATTGGACCATTCGCAGGGCGGCAGAGCTCGCGCAGCGAGCCTACCGCCCTATTGTGGCATCTGGAGAGCGGCGGCGTTGCCACTCACTCTCAGCAGTCTAGCACGCGCGACGTGCCAGGCGCAATTTCGTGGATTAACGAAGTGGAGGATATCCTGCACCGGCAGATACGCGGGAGGGCGGGGCATGATATACTTTTGCCGTCCGGTCCACCGTCGCCTAGCATATGGGCCTACATAACACATCCATCCGCGCGTGCGGGCCATCAGGTGAGCAGGCACGCTTATGGTGAAGACAGATACTGCAGAGGACATACCATGACACGTAGTGCGTCTCACTCACTTTCCGCCGTCGAGGCCACGCCAACGCCATCCGCAGTGCCAACGTCAGGGGCGCAGACAGCGCCACGAGCGCAGAGGTCCGCAGGGGAAGCGTTTCCGTTTAAGAAGGTGCTGATTGCCAATCGAGGCGAGATCGCGCTGCGAGTCGTGCGCGCCTGTCGCGACCTGGGCCTGACGTCTGTGGCGGTGTATAGCGATGCTGACCGCAACGCGCCGCATGTGCGCCAGGCGGATGAGGCCATCCATTTGGGGCCAGCGCCCGCGGGTGAGAGCTATCTCAACATTGGTAAGATACTCGACGCGGCGAAGCAATCGGGAGCAGGGGCGATCCATCCTGGCTATGGGTTTCTCTCTGAGAACGCGGATTTCGCCGATGCGTGCGCCGAGGCTGACATCATCTTTGTGGGGCCGCCGGGGCATGTCATGCGGGCGCTCGGCGAGAAAACCGCAGCCAAGCGGATTGCGGTCGAAGCGGGCGTGCCGATCGTGCCGGGCTACAATTCGCGGCTGGAAGATGCAGCTATGGCCGCACGCATCGCGGAGGAGATTGGCTATCCGATCTTGCTCAAAGCGGCAGCGGGCGGTGGTGGCAAGGGCATCCGCTTCGTACACCGGCCTGAAGATATGGAGGCGGCGCTACGGCTGGCACAGAGTGAGGCGCGTGGCGCATTTGGCGATGACACAGTGTATATGGAAAAAGCGGTCACTCCGGCGCGGCATATCGAGGTCCAGATCTTCGGTGATACACATGGCAATGTCGTTCATTTGGGGGAGCGCGAGTGCTCGATCCAGCGGCGGCACCAGAAGCTGATCGAGGAGTCGCCGTCGGTGGCGCTCGACGACGAGTTGCGCGAGCGCTTTACTTCCGCTGCCGTGCGGCTCGCCAAAGCGGCAGGGTATATCAACGCTGGCACATGTGAGTTCTTGCTTGGCCCAGATGGCAAATTCTATTTCCTTGAGGTCAATACGCGCCTGCAGGTGGAGCATCCGGTGACGGAATGGCGCACGGGGCTGGATCTTGTGCGCGAGCAACTGCGTGTAGCCGCGGGACTGCCATTGAGCTTTACGCAGGACGACGTGAGCTTTCGTGGGCATGCGATTGAGGCGCGCATTACGGCAGAAGATCCGCTTAACCGGTTCCTACCCGCCACTGGCTTGATCGCTGCACTGCATGATCCGTCAGGGCCAGGGGTCCGGCTTGACAGCGGCATCTATGCCGGTATGGATATTCCGCTGTACTACGATTCGCTGCTCTCGAAACTGATCTGCTGGGGCAAGGACCGGGACGAGGCACTGGCTCGCCTGCGGCGCGCGCTGGACGAATATACGATTGGGGGAGTGCGCACCACCATCCCATTCCATCAGTGGCTGCTGAGCCATCCGCGCTTCCAAGCGGGAGACTTCTCGACCGACTTCATCGCGGAGGAGTGGCGGCCGGATCGAGTTGAGGCGTCGGAGCAGAACAACGAGGGTGACGGGCTCAGCGCCGAAGCAGTGGCAGCACTCGTCGCGACGTTGGTGGCGCAACAGACACAGAAGACAGACGCACAGCGCAGGCAGGCGGGCACGCAAACGCACGAAGGCGGCTCGCGCTGGCGTGTCATCGGTCGCCGGACAGCTATGGGTGGGTGGTGAGCGCCTGGGAGAATCGACTTAGGGTACGCAGACGCGGTGGCGGGGAATGTCTATCCCCGCCATTTTTTACGGATGCGACAAGGCAGTGGTCGGTGAGGTCTGAGGTTCGCGGCATGAGGAGTGCATGCCAGGCATACGAGTTGCAATAGGGTGAGAGGAGCGCGAGGGAGGAGCAGGAGACGTAGAAGTGTTTCACGTGAAACATGCCTTCGCGGATATGTCGTGTGAATAGGGGAGCAGGAGCAAAGGATATGGAGCGGGCTGTTGGATCACAGCATCGGCCAACGACTCAGAGAGAGCGGATAAGCGAGCTCTCGCGACACTTGCGCGAGGCGCAACAGCTATGTCGCAGCACTAACACGGATCCCGCTGAGGATGAGGGTCACGCACAGCAACTCTTTGGGAAGATCGCTACGCTTCTCGACGATATCATCGCCGCGCTATCGCGCTATGAGCGCGAGCAGCCGCCATCACGAATACTTCACTAGCATTGTACTCGCTCCCTTTGCTTGCATTTGGGTGCCTGTGGTGCGACTCATCGGGCGCGCTCAATGGTGGCATAGGCCATGCTAAACAGGAAAGTAACACGGCTTGGTCGCGTTGTGGCCGCTGCTGCTATGGGCGGAGCGCCATTCGTCGCCGCATGAACGTGTTTGTAAGGACAGACCTATGAGCGAGGCCCGACAGAAGGCC
>DASVOW010000533.1:0-1674 GCA_036383155.1 Ktedonobacterales bacterium | reverse complement strand
ATTTCAGGATTGTATCACCTGACTCTTAGTTGCACATGGCATGCTACTCAACGGTGACGCCCCAACGGTTTGTTCGCTGGGCGGAATGGGAGGAGACACCATGGGCAAGAGCCAAAGATACACATACGAGGATATGGAGGGCGCTGCTCTCGATTCCTTTGAATCATTCGATCTGCTTGACAGCGTCGAGCAAGGCGACAGGGCATCTGATTTTGAGTCCAGTGATGCCGGTCGCCTTATTTTTGTCACCAATCGTGGACCGATCGAGCATACGTTTGATGCCAGCGGAGCACCTGTGGCGCAGCGTGGGGCCGGCGGCGTGGTGAGCGGGCTGCTCTGCGCCGCACAGGATCGCCCCGTCTCGTGGATCTCGCTGTCCATGACGCCGGCGGATCGCGAGGTCGCGCGGCAGCTTGGTGACAGCGCCATCGAAGCGCCTACCGGGCTTGATCTGCTGACGTCGCGCCTGGTGAGTGTTCCTGAGGAGGCGTATCACCGCCATTACGACGGCTTCAGCAATCGGGTGCTTTGGTTCGCCCAGCACGGCATGTGCGATATGCCTGGCTTTGCGCTGCCTGACGCGCCGATGTTGCGCGCCGATTGGGACGAGGGATATGCCACGGTCAATCGCGCCATGGCCGATGCGGTGGTGACGGAACTGATGGCCAGCGGCGCGACGACGCCGGTCATGTTCCACGACTATCATCTGTATCTCGCGCCTGGATTGGTGCGCGAGCAGGTGCCTGAGGCCAACCTGCTGTACTTCATCCACATTCCCTGGCCGGAGCTGGAGGGCTGGGAAGGCATGCCTGGCGATATGCTGCGCGCCATCTATCAGGGGCTCGCGGCTAATGATGTCGTTGGCTTCCAGACGATGCGGGATGTGCGCAATTTCCTGGCGGGAGCGCGGCGCTACCTGCCCGACGCGAGCATCTCGGCCGATGGCACACTGCTGCGCTGGCGCGGACACAGCACGCGGTTGCGCGTCTATCCCATCGCCGTGACACCCTCGGCAGTGTATGCCTCCGCCGCGCACCCTGAGGCGCAGGGCGAGGCGGAGCGCATCGTGCGCGAGCTGCGCCGCACGCCCAACCACAAGATCATCCTGCGGGTGGACCGTATCGAGCCGACCAAGAATATCGTGCGCGGCTTCGAGGCGTACGACAGGCTGTTGCGCGAGCATGCCGAGTGGCGCGGGCGCGTCACGTTCCTGGCGCTGCTGGTGCCCTCGCGCGAAGGGCTTGCGGAATACCGCACCTATGCCGCCCGCGTGCGGCAGGTCATCGACCGCATCAACAGTGCGCATGGCACATCCGACTGGCTGCCCATCGTGGCGCTCGTCGGCAATGATCATGCGCGCGCGCTTGCCTGTATGCGCGAGTATGACGTGCTGCTGGTCAACCCGCTGATCGACGGCATGAATCTCGTCGTCAAGGAGGGCGGCTTGCTCAACCAGCGCGACGGCGCGATCGTGCTCTCACGGCGCGCGGGCGCCTATGCGCAGCTTCACGACGGCGTGCTCGGCATCGTGCCTGAGGATATAGATGCTACGAAGCACGCGCTGTATCGGGCGCTGACCATGCCTTCGGGCGAGCGCATCGCGCTTGCCGCCCGCGTCCGCTCGATTCTGTTGGGCGAAGATGCATCGTCATGGCTCAAGCAGCAGCTCGACGA
>DASVOW010000532.1:0-1554 GCA_036383155.1 Ktedonobacterales bacterium | reverse complement strand
AGGCGACGGTGCCCAAAGTGACTGTGATCACGCGCAAAGCGTACGGCGGCGCGTACGACGTGATGAGCAGCAAGCATGTGCGCGGCGACATCAACTACGCCTGGCCGACCGCCGAGATCGCCGTCATGGGCGTGGATGGGGCGGTCAACATCATCTTCAAAGACGAGATCGAGCACGCCGCAAACCCGGAGGAGCGCCGACAGCAGCTCGTCAACGACTATCAGGAGAAATTCGCCAACCCGTACGTCGCGGCAGCGCGCGGCTATGTGGACGAGGTGATCGAGCCACGCCAGACGCGCCAGCGCTTGATCGTCGCCCTCGACATGCTCAAAAACAAGCGCGACACCAACCCACCCAAGAAGCACGGCAACATCCCCCTCTGAGAGGGTCTGATCGCCTCTTTACTCCATCCTTTGCCATACTCCCCCCCTGCATCCAGGGTGGGAGTATGCACACTGCGCGAAAATGCGTAGGAGTGGGGCAGAGTTCGCGCAACCCATTGACAAGTGCTCGCTATTCGAATAGCATACGCGCAACATTGTGTAGCAGCGTATTGCAACGTGCCGTAGTGCGAACCTCAACCATGTAGCGAACCTTGTTGGCATCCAACTGTTCGGATGCTTCTCCATATCTCGCGGGATGTCGGAGGGCGAGAGTGCCCTGCATTGGCGCAGGGCGTGTTCCCCTCCATCCGACGCCCGTAGCCTCTGCCCCTTTTCGTACAGTCGCGTGCAGTTGCCCACCAGATGCCCGCGACGACGACAGATAGTCTGCTGTTTTTCGTCGTGACTGTGTCTGTCGCGCTAGAAAGTGAGGCCGACTCCACCAACATCAGTGCCTCAGCAGAGCAATCAGAGTAACGCGATCACGCTATCCTGTCATCCAACGATGGAGGAACAGTCATGGCTGAGCAAACTCTACCACGTGGCACCCAAACCTCCGATGCTGCCCCCGAATGGCAAGCTATCGAGCGCGACCCCGATTTCAAGCAACTCGTACAGGAGAAGCGCAGCTTCATCCTCCCACTAACCATCTTCTTCATCGTCTTCTATTTCGGATTCCTCGTCATCGTCGGCTACGCTCCGAGCGTGGCAAACGCGGAAGTCCTCGGACACATCAACGTCGCCTACCTCCTCGCCCTCTTGCAGTTCGTCGTCGCCTGGGCGCTGATGGCTCTCTACGTACGCCGCGCCAATGGCTTCGACGCGCTGGTTGACCGCATCGTGAAGAAGTTTCGCGGAGGGAAGGCATGACCAGCAAAGAGACGACGACCCTGGTGATGTTCGTCATCATCGTGGCGATCACCCTGGGCATCACCTATTGGGCCTCGCGCCGCACGCGCACAACCACCGACTTCTATGCCGCCGGGCGCCAGATCAGCGGCGCGCAGAACGGCATCGCAGTCGCGGGCGACTACCTCTCGGCGGCCTCCTTCCTGGGCATCGCCGGGCTCATCGCCTTCAACGGCTACGACGGCTTCATGTATTCCGTCGGCTTCCTGATGGCGTACCTGACGGTGCTCTTCCTGGTGGCGGAGCCGCTGCGCAACACCGG
>DASVOW010000531.1:0-20257 GCA_036383155.1 Ktedonobacterales bacterium | reverse complement strand
TCACTGGGACTGACTGCAAACTCGAAATCGTGATTGTGGTAGGCAAAGCTGATACCGCGATCGGCGCAGCGCCGCCCAATGTCGTTCAACTTGGGAGCCAGCGCCCTGAACGCCTCAGCCGTGCGATACTCCTCCGCCAGCCACGGCAGCACCATATGCGCGCAGTTGATAGCGCTGCAATAGTCGAGCTGCTGATCGAGATCACTCTCCAGCGCGTCGAGCCCCACATGCGTCGACGCCGCGCGCAGCCCCGTCTCGCTCAACAGCGCCGCCAGCTGCTCAGGTGCTAAGCCGCCATACCCGGCAAACTCCACGGCGGGATAGCCGATCTCAGCGACCCGCCGCACCGTTCCCACAAAGTCTCGCGCCGTCTCATCACGCACCGTATAAAGCTGAAGCGCCACCGGTATCTGTGCCATGCCAAGTAACCCCTTTCGCAAAACGGCTTCTATCACCATCGCTGCCGATGATCGTGTGTATGCAAGCTCGACAAACACCTGCAATGCCTGCCGCACTCCAACCCGCGAAGGCGGGTTTTGCGGCGCGCAGCGCCTTCAGGCGCGGTTTCAACCGCCCGCTCTTCAGCCGCCAACTATCACCCCTGCAGCGTCTCCTCAGGCAGCAGCCCCAGCGGAAGAGCGCGTGGCCGCTCGCATGTGCTGGCGATCTCGATATGCCTGCCTGCCTCCGACGCCTCCTCGATAGCGTGCATGACATCGAGCACATGATACGTCAGCGCCCCGCTTGCGCGTTGTGGCCGCCGCGCCCGCATCGCATACGCCATCTCCGCCAGGCCGATGCCACGGCTATTCTCGTCATAGTGGTGGGTCAGCGGTATGTCGCTCCATTCCTTCACACCTGCTCGCCGCACAGAGACAACCCCACCAAACCGGTTCGGATCGGGCGCATGCAGCGAGCCTCGTGTGCCATACACCTCGATAGGTGGCAGTGTCGAAGCCCAGACATCGAAGCTGGTGATCAACGTCACTACCGCCCCATTAGCAAAGTCCAGCACAGCGGCGATATGCGTCGCCGTCTCCACAGGAATAATCGCCCCATACCGTTCCTCGCTGGTCGCCGTGCGTGTCGCGAATGTCGTGCGCGCCGACCCCGTCACGCGCCGCACCGGACCCAGCAGCGAGATCAGCGCCGTCAGATAATACGGACCCATATCAAAGAGCGGACCGCCCCCACGCTGATAGTAGAATTCCGGGTTGGGATGCCAGCTCTCCGGCCCGTGCCCCAGCATGAACGCCGTCGCCGCGACCGGCTCGCCGATCCACCCGTCGTCCACCAGCTTGCGACACGTCTGCCATCCCGCCCCCAGGAACGTATCCGGTGCGCCGCCGAGATACAGCCCCCTGGCCTTCGCCAGCGCCACCAGTTGCTGCCCGTCCTCGCGCCGGATGGCAAGCGGTTTCTCGCTATAGACCGACTTGCCGGCCTCCAGCGCCGCCCGCGTCACCTCGAAGTGCGCTGCTGGGATCGTCAGGTTCAGCACCACTTCGATCTCGGGATCGGCAAGCAACTCTTCGACGGTATACACGCGCGGAATGCCGAATTCCTCTGCCCGCTCCTGTGCGCGTTCCATCGAGATGTCCGCACACGCCATGATATCGAGGACGCGCAGCGACTGCGCCGTCTCGAGATAAATACTGCTGATAGTGCCGCAGCCGATGACGCCGACTTTGACCGGCTCCACGACAGCGAGAGATTCCTCTGCCTTGCCACTGCCGCTTGCCATCGTACCCGCTCTCTTGCTTGTCATCTCCGCCCCTTGGACCGCTTTCCAAACATCCCAAGCTTGCGCTCGTCACGCAAGCATGTATAGCATAGCATGTATAGCCCGCTCGCACTCTGAGCCTGCGCGACCATCTCACCAAATTGCCTCTGTAAGAGGAACGACACCCATGTGATATAGCAACCGCGCGCGCCGAAGTGGCTGGGCTATCTGGCGCGAACAACTCGCCGACGACCAGTGAGGAGCCTGCCGACATTCCAGGCTTCTGAAAGTCGCGCGAGTGAATACCTCCAACAAGTACCAGCCCTATCGTGGGTATGGCCGCAAACCCTGGCTCGGCTATACCTCCCTGTACTGTGGTCGTCGCGTGCGCACACAAGGCGATTGGCACTACGATCTTCACCCCTGGCGCTCCCAGCCCGACAAGCCTCGACGGTTCCCTTTCTGGCGGCGCTTCGCTACTGACAACACCAGCGGCAGCGTCTATGAAAAGCATCTTGCGCACCGCAGGTTTCGTCGTCAGGCAAAAGACGCGATTCGCCGGGAGTTGCTACAACAGTGTGCCAAGGTCGAGTATCCCGATATCAGCCACGACTTCCGCTACTATGGCAACTGGCTCGACTGAACCCAAAACGCCACTGAATACCGCTTGTCTCTTGCAAAATAAGAAATAATGTTCTATAATAGCGGGGCTAGGACTGTGCTCACCACCACGCCCATAACTGCTCAGAATCGGCCCTGGTGAGGAGCCGCAAAGACAGTTCGACTGTCCGCCCACACAGGAAGGAGCCTCGTGTCCCTATGACTGCTGCATCTCTTATGGCCTTTTACAGGCTCGGTAACCACAAAAGAAATAATGAATTCGGCAACAATCTCCACGATGCTTATTGCGGCCTCCACATGGGCACGGCAAACGAATCGGCGGCAACAAAATCCGAAAAAGCGGCAAAAACGGCAATACCGCTCGCCCGGCACGTCGCCCTGTGCCTGTCATCGGCAACGATTCCAGCAATAAAATCGGCAAGACCGGCAAGATCGGCAATGCCGCCCGCCAGGCACAATTCCTTAATTCAAGCGACATTGTCGCCAAAAGATACCTCACCGGCAAGAATTCCGGCAACATTTCCGGCAAAAACGGCAAGACCGACAATGACAAAAAAGCCACTAACTATAGCTTGCTCATCAGCGGCAATGACATCAACCCCATGGCCGGCTGCCCGACCGGTCACAATTCCGGCCACAGTTCCGGCCACAGATCGCGTGTTTGCATACCCAACCGGCGCACCCTCGCCTGACTCCAGTCCCCGTAGGGGGACTTTGCGGCGCGGCGCGCCCCTGGGCGCGGTTTCAACCGCCCGCTGTCCCACCGGCCACATCCCCGGCCACAATCCCGGCCACATCCCCGGCCACATCCCCGGCCACGTTCACACCCTCGTTGACGCTCATGCGGTGCGCGTGGTACATATACAGAAATATGCATCTGCGCACAGTGTCGTGCGGCACCATACGATTCACGCGTTGCAATCGACGAAGATGGTCCCGCACGGTGAGCGGCCCAGGCGTGGCGGAAGCGCCGCGATCTGGGCGTTTTTCATACCTGACGCCACTTCAACCGAAGTCTATCCAGCACAACAAGTCATCATAACAGCGTAACGCGACAGTGAATTGCGAACGATGCGAACGATGAGAGGGAAAGGGGAGGTAAACAGCGATATGAGCGTTATGAGCGCCGCCGACGCGTGGCAGTGGAAATTTGGCAAGGAGGGTTTGACCTTTGATGATGTTCTGCTTATTCCGGCGGAGTCTAACGTTCTCCCCGGTGATGTCTCCACCAGCACCCGTCTGACCGCCGACATCACGCTCAATATCCCCATCCTCTCTGCCGCGATGGATACCGTCACCGAGGCCCGTCTGGCGATAGCCCTGGCGCGTGAAGGCGGCATCGGCGTCATTCACCGCAATCTCTCCGTCGAGGACCAGGCGGGCGAGGTCGATAAAGTCAAGCGCTCCGAATCTGGCATGATCACCGACCCCATCACCCTCGGCCCGGATGACTCGCTGCGCAATGCCCTCACCGTCATGTCGAAATATCACATCTCCGGCATCCCGATCACCGAGGACGGCGGCAAGCTCGTCGGCATCCTCACCAACCGCGACCTCCGCTTCGAGCAAGACCTCGACCGTCCCATTCAGGACTTGATGACCCATGAGCACCTGATCACCGCGCCCGTCGGCACCACACTCGAACAAGCCAACGACACCCTCCATCGCTACAAAGTCGAGAAGCTGCCCGTCGTAGACGATCACGGCATCCTCAAGGGCCTGATCACCGTCAAAGACATCCAGAAAAAGGTCCAGTTTCCCCGCGCCGCCAAAGACTCACAGGGGCGTCTGCGCGTCGCCGCCGCAATCGGGGTCGGCCCCGATACCTTCACGCGCTGCGAAGCCCTCGTCGCCGAAGATGTCGATTTGCTGATCGTCGATACCTCTCACGGCCACTCGCGCATGGTCATCGACACGCTCGCCAACATCGTCCAGACCTTCGGCAAGCGCACCCAGATCGCCGCCGGCAATGTCGCCACCGCCGAAGCCACCGAAGCAATGATTGACGCCGGCGCCCACGCCGTTAAGGTCGGCATAGGTCCTGGGTCGATCTGCACAACCCGCGTGGTGGCTGGCACCGGAATGCCGCAAATTACCGCGATTTTTGAATGCGCTCAGGCTGCGGCAAAGCGCGGTATCCCCATCATTGCCGACGGTGGCATCCAGTATTCAGGCGACATCGCCAAAGCCATTGCCGCAGGTGCGGACACCGTCATGCTTGGTAGCCTGCTTGCGGGCGTCGATGAGAGTCCGGGCGAGTTGATCATCTCGCGGGGCGAGCGCTACAAAGACTATCGGGGCATGGGCTCCATCGGCGCGATGAAACAGCGCAGCTACAGCAAAGACCGCTACTTCCAGGGCAACGTCAGCGAAGAGACGCAGCTCATCGCCGAGGGCATCGAGGGGCGCGTCCCCTACAAAGGCCACCTCTCGAACCTGGTTTTTCAGCTTGTCGGTGGTCTACGGCAGGCCATGGGCTACGTCGGTGCGGAATCTATCGAGGCGCTCAAGAAACGCACCCGCTTCGTGCGCATCACCGGTGCGGGCCTGCGCGAGAGCCACCCGCACGACGTAGTCATCACCAAGGAGGCTCCCAACTACGGCATCGGCAGACGCTAACCCATCCAGGCTGGAAGAGCGTTGCCGGGCGTCGCCATCTCGCAGGCGATCACCTCACTACACCCATGGGCGGAGGAAAGCACATCCTTCCGCCCATGTGCTATCTTTCTGAGGCAAAGATCACAACAGCGCCCACACATCACTCCGATGGGCGCGCTGATAGCAAGCCCACGATGGTCGCCGCCACAGACAATGACGCTAGCGGAGGAGGGAGAAACGCATGGCGAACGAGGATGTCCTTGAGCAGATAGCCGCTCAGGTCCGTAGCTGCACCAAATGTGACCTATACCAGAATGCCACCAAGGGCGTGCCCGGCGAAGGCGATCCGCAAGCTGAGGTGATGTTCGTTGGCGAGGCACCCGGCTATCACGAAGACAGACAGGGCCGGCCGTTCGTCGGGCCGGCTGGCGCCTTCCTCAACGAGTTGCTCGCCAGCATTGGCCTCGACCGCGCAAGTGTCTACATCACCAACGTCGTCAAGCATCGCCCTCCGGACAACCGCGACCCTCTGCCCGAAGAGATAGCCGCCTGCTCAGACTACCTAAAGGAGCAGATCGCCGCCATCAATCCCAAAGTCATCGTCACCCTTGGTCGCTACTCGATGGCGCTTTTCTTTCCCACCGCCAAGATCAGCCAGATCCACGGCCAGGCCAAGCTCATCGACGGGCGCCTCATCGTCGCCATGTATCACCCCGCCGCCGCGCTGCACCAGGCCGCCCTCAAACAGACCGTCGCAGATGACTTCAAGCGCGCCATCCCAGCCGCCCTCGCCGAAGCCAAACGCCTCTCCGCCGAGGGCAAGCTCAAGCCGCAAGACCAGCAAAAGAAAGACGAGCCGCCCCCACAGCAACTCTCACTCTTCGGATAAGCGCCGGTTGGCGGCTGGCGTGGCACCAGGCGAGCCTCAGCAGGTGCGCCAACGTCCGCAAGAGGCTTGCGAGCGGTAATTTCTCGAAAACGAGAGTGGGCGCGAGCAACCGGTCGATTGCCTGCGTCCACTAAAAGCTGTGGAGGTGTTGTGCCGGTCGGTGCCGTCGCTGTGCCTCCGCCGCTCAGCGAATAGCCGCCACTCTTGTACTACTGTCCGAGGAAGAGTCGCAGATAGCCGCCATTGTCGTCGCTATAGCTGCTCGTGTGGTTGTTGCAGCCGTTACACCCATGCGTTTGGTGCGCAGCAGATAGCCGCATTCACCTTGCTGGCATCTCATGCGCGGATGTTGGATGTGTGTGATACCGTAATTGAGGCAGCCAGCATGGTAGATACGTGACTGTGCGGTATTTCGCATATGATGTGATGAGGAGGCAGGTTATGGCAGGGGCACCCCAGATGGCTCAACTCACGCCCCAACCACCCTACGTCCTGGCGCTCGATGTTGGCAGTTCGTCCGTCCGCGCAGTAGTCTACGATGCGAATGGCGGTGTGATTCCAGAGGTTAAGGCCCAGCGCGCGTACGATTCCACCACAGCCGACGATGGCGAGGCCTCTATCGATCCCGACTTGCTCGTCGCTGCCGTCACCAGCGTCATCGACGACGTGCTACGCCAGGCGGGCACTCTGGCCGAGCAGATTGCCGCCGTGGCTACTGATACCTTCTGGCACAGCTTGATCGCGCTCGATGCATCGGGCCGCCCGCTCACACCTGTCCTCACCTGGGCCGACACTCGTGCCGACGCTGCCGCCCGTGCGTTGGCGCATGAGTTTGACGTCACCATGATCCACGAGCGCACCGGCGCGACGCTGCACACCAGCTACTGGCCCGCCAAATTACGCTGGCTCACTCAAACCCACCCTGATGTCATAACACACGCCGCGCAGCTCGTCTCCTTCGGCGAATATCTGCACCGTCAGTATCTCGGGCGCTCCGTCTGTAGCCTCTCCATGGCCTCTGCCACCGGGCTGTTCATCACTCGGCAGCAAACCTGGGATATTTCGCTGCTCGACCATCTGGGCATGCGTCCGGAAGTCCTGCCACCGCTTGGTGATATTCACGATGCCTTGCGTGGACTTATCCCTGCTTATGCGGAGCGCTGGCGAGTGTTGCGAGATATTCCCTGGTTCCCTGCTCTTGGCGATGGAGCGGTTGCGAACGTAGGATCAGGGTGCGCTGTACCGGAGCGACTGGCGCTGACTGTTGGCACTACCAGCGCCATGCGGGCAGTGGTCCCTGCCAACACCGTCACACCACCTCCCGGCCTCTGGCTCTACCTGCTCGACGCGAGACGCGCGCTACTGGGAGGCGCGCTGAGCGAGGGTGGTAATTTTCTGGCCTGGCTCGAAAAGACGCTGCGCCTGCCGCCGCTCACTGAAGCAGAACCAGTAGTAGCCGCACTCCAGCCAGACGCTCACGGCTTGACGATATTGCCCTTCCTCGCCGGTGAGCGCAGCCCAGGGTGGCATGGCGACGCCCATGCTACCATTGCCGGCATCCAGTCGAATACCTCGCCTGCTGAACTGTTACGTGCTGGCGTCGAATCACTCGCCTATCGTATAAGTGCGGTCCACGAACGTCTCGCACAGGCACTTCTAGCCGCCGAGGCGGTCCACGCTAGTCCGATAGTGATTGGTAGTGGCGGCACGCTGCTGAACTCGCCACTTTTCCGCCAGATCCTGGCCGATACTCTAGGCATACCGCTGTATCCTCTGCGGGAACGTGAAGCTTCGGCGCGCGGCGCGGCTCTTATGGCATTGGAGGCGCTGGGCGTCCTTCCTGACGTTTCCCAGATCGCGCTCGACGTCGATGCGCCGATCCAGCCTGACTCGGCGCGTCGAGCGGTCTATCGTAAGGCGGCAGAGCGCCAGCTCCAACTCTACCAACTGCTACTAGGAGCATCGGCGGTCTGACTGCCCAGAATGCGCAGGATCGCATCGGCGAGCGCCTCGGCCTCCGTCGGCCCGTCACCATCTATTGGCGTGGCGGAGTCGGTCCGCGTCATGCGGCAGACATGGCGCATCACTGGACCGCTGCCACCCAGCAACTGCGCGGGTGATTCGCCGGTGGCTACGCGATAGCCCCGCGCCCTAAGCCATGTCTTCAGTTTGCCAATAGTAGGCAACCAGAGACAGTCGCGCGCGGGGACTTGCGTCATCGGCCACATGCCAGCGGCGTCCGCCAGCCCAATCAGTCCAGCCTGCGGATGGAGCGCCGCCACCAGCCACAGCCCCACCCGGGCCTCGCTGACGTGTTCGCCGCCCATAACGGTACACCAGTCGCCGATCTGTGGCTCCCACATCAGGCCAGCGGCGGATAGTCGTCGCGCCGTCACCGGTGTCACCACGTCCTCACGCATAGTCCCTCCAGCCCCCAAGATCGCCGCCATCACAGCGCCTTCATTGAGCCTACGCTACTACAAGCGGCTTTGCTTGAGACGATGGGTGAGCTCGCACTAGTGCAGGTCCACACAAGGGAGAGCAATCAGTGGGCGGGAACAGTACTACTCCGGCGGCAGCGGGGCGCCCTGCATCCACTCACCTGGATCAGCAAATGTGAGTCGTGTGTAGGGAAGAGTGCGTTGAGCGAGGGCATCGGCCAGGACTCGGGCCGCCCCTTCCATCTCCGCGCGGACCGGCGGGCGCGAGCCCATTGCGACGACGAGCCTCGCAGCCAGGATCATGCGATCTCCGCGCATCCAGCCGCGCACCTCGCGCACCTGAGGGATTGTCCGGGCGGCGCGGTTGAAGTGCAGCGCAACATCTCGCGAGAAGTCGCGGCGGTATTCGTCAGCGCCGGGGTTGTTGTGGGAAGGCGGCAGATCTACCTCGATGCACGGAAGCACCACTACTTCCCCAGCCTCAAATGAGGAGCGATTCCAGCTTCCCGTCCACTGGGTCTCGCCATGCTCGGTATGTGATGGCGTGGAAGGAATATTGCCGCCAGGCGCAGGCCAGTCGCGTCGCTGCTCCCCTATGCCAGGTGCCCCAGAGATGATCGAACTGCTGCGCCACGGCGTCTGGGACGAACTTGATGGGTCAAAGAATGCTGGCCCAGAGGGTGGCCCATACCCGCCATAGGCCGGCTGCGGCGAGTAGGACGGTCGGCTGGCCTGCGACTGCTTGAGCAGCGTGATCCAGCTCGTAAGCTGGGCGCGATCGAGTACTAACGGTTGCCAGGGAGAATGGGGGCCGGACTGGATCGATGGCGCGGACGGGAACGCGAGCGCGAGCTGCACCCATACCTCACGTTCCGCTGGACTCATGTGCATATCGTCATTGGGCCGGCGAGTGGCATCGAACATTGAGCCATCTTGCCCTTCCCAGCGCACGTGTGTCAGCGTCAGCGGATTGTCTTCTGACCGGCGGGCTGCGAAAAGTCGCCCACCCTGGGTGGCATAGGCCAGAAGCACCTGCAGAATACCGATATCCGACTCAGCTGGGCGTCCGTGCCCCCAGCCGATGTTTGCCATGAGATTACCTCCCGAAGCCCTCCACCAGTCTGTACGCGCTCAATCGACATGAGGCTAACGGTGAATGAAGCCGAGCAGATGACACGACGTCTATGAGAACTATGGTATGCTCGTCTACGCACGCTATGTCAATACATGCGCCCCAGCCCCGTAACAGTGCGTAGTGCTCGATGAGACGAATCAATCGGGCATTGGCGCGAGTATAGCACGCCACTACGGGATGAGCAATCAGGATAGATGTTCAGGCTAGAATACGGCTGGGAAGTGCCGCTGTCTCTATCGAGCCGCTCGAGCCGCTACGCAGTGGGAGGCGAATACACACCCGGCGCATTCTCGGGGACCGGCGGCGCGGTGGATGCGCTCTGGGGAGCAACCACCACCCGCATGCCTGGCTCCGCGGTCTGCGGCACATCTTCGAGCAGGCGCACTACCACGGCTGAGATGTTGTCCTCGCCACCATTGCTATTTGCCTCGCGCACTAGCAGATCGACAGCCAATTGAGGATCCGCTATGGCGCGCAGGATATGCTCGATCTGCGGATCGCGCACCATCTCCCAGAGCCCGTCGGAGCAGAGCAGGAGCTTGTCCCCAGCCTGCAAACCTACCTCGAACGTATCGACCTCTACGTTCTCCTGCTCGCCGCCAAGGCTGCGGTAGATCTGGTTGCGGCGTGGATGGCGATAGATATCTTCGGGGCGAATAACGCCAGCGGTGACAAGACTGGCGACGACGGAGTGATCCATCGTGATTTGGCGCAGGCCCGTCTCGGGACTCATTACGTAGGTGCGACTATCGCCGACATTGGCAACATAGGCTATGTCGTCAACGACGAGCGCCGCCGTCACTGTGGTGCCCATATCGAGTCGCTCGGAGACGTTGCGGCGGCGAAGTTCGGCTGCGGCCTTGAGCAGGCTATCGCGAAGCAGATTTGTCAGCGCAGTGTCGTCCAGCGGTAGACTGGTGTTGAGCATCTGCAGAATGCTCGATGCTACGATCTCGATAGTGAAGCGGCTCGCCTCTCGCCCATTCAAGTGGCCTCCCATGCCATCCGCCACGATGAAGAGGCCATATGGTTGCACGCGTCCGCTGGTCAGACGAATGCCCTGGACTGCCAGGATGTTATCTTGATTGGGATCAGAAGCACGCTTGATGCCGGGATCGGTGCCGCCAGCTGCGTGGGGCATCAACGCCATTCCCTGGCGTACTCGTGGCAATCGCTGATGCTGTGCGGGCATCTTGATGGTGGCGATTGCGTCGAGATCGGCGGATGCGGCTGATGCCCCAGTGACGGTCGCCAGCGGGCGTGTCTGCTCGTTTTCTATGCCGGAGGCCACTGGAGCGGCTGGCGCGACCGTGGGAATAGCGTCGAGTGGGAGGTCGCGCGGAAGGAGATCGAGCATTGCCTCATCGGGCGGCACGACATAGCCGGACGATGTGGACACCTTTCGCCGTCGCTGCAGCAGCACGACCGCCGCGACGGTGATGAGCAAGGCCAGCAGAACGATAATAGCTGCCAGGATGATAACGTTTCTGGTCGAGAGTAGCGGAATGGTGGGGTTCTGCTGGCCACCGGGCTGCGCGTTCTCTCTCGTCAGCGCGGGGATGGTGGTCGAGCTTTGCTGCGCGGCTGCCTTGAAGGGGGCCACGCCGCCGAAATCGGGGTAGCTCTGCGCCAGGGTGGTGAAGCTGGTGGCAGCCTGGGAGAATTGGGGCGGGGTGGCGTAGTAGCTCGCGATGCCCTGTTGCCATGCTGACATCAGCGCGCCGGGCTGGCTATTCACCGGGCCGATGGTGTGGGTGACGGCATCGAGTGAGGCGATAGTGTGATTACCACGACTATCGGGAACGACCATGCCAATCAGTCTCCCATTGCCATCGATGAGGGGAGCGCCGATGCCGACTGACCCTGACGCATCAGGTGTTGTTGCGGGCGGAGTGGCGGTTGGCGCCTGAGTGGCGGGTGTGGTGGTGCCGCTGGCCCTGGTCGTGATGGCAGTGGGCGCGGTCTGCTGGGGCGCGGGAAGGGAGATTGGGTAGAGCGTTGCCTTTACCTGATCGCTGGTTACGGAGTCACGGCTGGACGGTTGACCACTGAAGTTGGTCAGATCCAGCAGGACGGAAGCGGCGGGATCGGGTGGTGCATCGGATGGCTGCGGCACTGAGAGCACAGGCAGATCATGCGATGGGGAGCCCTGCGGTACGGAGAGAGCGAGCAGTTGAAGCTTTGGGGCGGCTGGACCACCGTTGGTAGTAAGTTGGGCGGGGTCGATGGTGTAGCGTAGTGTGCCGATCTGGGTGTCGCCGGTGCCGGTATAGGCGACGTTGAGCAGCACGTCGATGTGGCCTATGCTCCAGCTTGACGCTGTGCCGGAGATTTGCTGGAATGCGGCCTGGACACCCTGGCACGGCGTGAACGGATTGACGGCGGCAGTGGGAGTCAGCACATACGAGAAGGAGTTGAGGCCGGAGCCTGTGGTGCCGACCAGCACGCCATCTGAGGCGCAGGGGCTCAGCACGGGAATCGGCACGTTATCGCTCTTGACGGTGCCATTGTAGTAAGTCAACAGGCGCACGAGGGCGATGCGCGCATAGGCCACCGACTGTGGCGGCCGTGTCGCTGTGGCGATGGACGCGGCTCGCGCCGGGATGGGCTGTGCGGCCATTGCCAGCAGCGCCAGCATGCCTAGCAGCGCCATGCCGAGGGTTCCTCGCCGATGCCTGCTCCTCGAAATCATCCCATGTCCTCCAGCCGCCCTATCGGATAGCGCATATGATGCGTGTGTTGTTTGTTTTTGGGGGATGAGCGCGCCGGGCGCTCATGTTGCTCATTCTGTTATTCCACATTCTGTGTAACGCATAAGGCCGCGCGTGGGGATACAGCGTCGCCAGTATAGCTTGTCGGCATGTCTGCCCTGAGCGGGTGAAGGAGCAGGTGGGCAACGCGAAGGCCAGATGCAATTGCTACACCTGGCCTTCGGTAGGGAGGGGAGGAGGAGATTTGGGTAGTCGTCTCTCTCGTAGCTACACGATACGCCGTTGCGCGCCGTGGTGGCATCGGGTATGGGCTGTATAGTGATATAGGGTATCCACCTGATTCTTCTCGCCGGCCAAGCATTTTGCTCAGTTATCCTGGCCACTCTCATGTGTGCCACTGGCATAGCCGAGCGAGCCGGTTGATTCGAGGGCGGCGATGACATTGGTGATGTCGTTCATGACCTCGGTGAAGAGGTGGGGCAGCCAGTCTTCGGGATGGGGGTCGTCGTTTTTGTCGTTGTCGTCGTCAAAGTCGTCGCGGCGGCGGCGGCCAAGGGTGATGTGTCCGGCGCGGCGCTCGCTGCTGGTGCGGAAGCCGCTGATGCCTTCGGGATCCCAGAGGGGGAGCTCGACGCGCTGCTGGAGCGTGAGGGCGTCGGCTTGCATGCCGTTGTCGCCGAAGACGAGGCCGATGGTGGGACGAGTCTCGATGGCGCGGCTGCTGTGCTCGGAGGCGCGGAGCTTGAGCGTGCGCGCGAGGATCTGCAGGCTGCTGGGGCTGATGCTGGCGGCGTCGAGCGGCAGACTGAAGGTGAGGTCGAGCGCGAGGGGCGGGACGTCTTCGGTGTGGAGATGGGGGCAGTTTTCGTCGGGGTCGTGGAAGAAGTCGCAGATGCCCTCGGCGCCGTCTATGGAGAGGACGGTGTCGAGCGGACCCCAGGCGAATGAGACGGTGCAGGTGGCGCGGTTTTCTGCTTCTTCGCAGGGGCCGGGATGGAGGGTGCAGGCGAATTCGCGCTCGAGTGACTGGGAGTTGAGCCAGAACTCGGGATGGACGGAGAGGCCGGTGGCCTCGGCGGCGCTCAGGAACATCTCGGTAACATCTTCGTAGGTGACCATTGGTCTGCTCCTCCAGGCCTCGCGCTCGCAGCACCCGCGGTCGATAAATGCCGCGTGGCATGCGCATAGCTCATGATACAAATCGCGCAGGTGCGTGTCAATTGAAGGCTGTTGGGATGGTCCCACCCCATTCCGTGACCATGCGTAGTCCTTTCTCGCTGGTTCATCGTCGCAGATTCGACAGAGAATCGCTGTTGACGCGTGCGAGGCGAGTGGTGACGACCTAACCTCCTCCCCACTTCCCTCTATAGCAAGTGGTTGCCGGTCAACATCGTGGCCGGAGATGTGGCCGTTTTTCTTGCCGTTTTTGCCGCGATTTTCGTTTTGTGCGGGCCTACGCCTGGGAGATGCCAGGAATATTGGGGTTGCGGCTGCAGGGCCCAGCGTGCTGTGGCCGGAGATATTGCCGGAGATATTGCCGGAGATATTGCCGGAGATATTGCCGAAATTCTTGCCGTTTTTGCCGGAGATGTGGCCGGAGATATTCCTTGGCTGGGATCAGTTTGCGCGAGTGCTGATTTTTCCTGAAGATAGTGTTGTGGCCGGGCAGAGCGATCCAGGATGAGCAGGCACGGGGTATTGCCGTTTTTGCCGCTATTTCGACTTTGGTGATCTGAGAGGGAGAGTCGTTGCTCAGAGGAGCTATTCGGCGAAAGACTGCAGGATATTGCCGGACTCGTTGCCGGTTTTTTGCCGGAATGTTTGCCGGGGCGTGTCGCAGTCAGCGTCGTTTGACCGGTGGGAGTGCTGAATTCTTCAGGAGGCGCGGGTGTTGTCGCTGGCGCGTGGGGGAGGATGAGCAGGCGTTTGGCATTGCCGTTTTTGCCGGTAGTCGCGGTGGAACTGCATGCTGTCATCTCTTGGACTCCTTTCCGTATTGCAGTTACTGTATCGCCGTCAGTCGCGTTGCCGGAGTGTGGGTCGGACTGGTTGCATGCCTGCGTCGAGGATAATATACCCCCTGCCGTATTATAGAACATAATTTCAATTTTGTCAAGAGTATGTGGACAAAAGGGCGATATCGTGTCTTAGGATGGGTATCTCCTTCCAGGGATACGGATTCGTGTTCTGGCCGGTGAGATCGTTCCGCGAGTGTTCGTGTTGATCGCTACTGTATTGGCGCATGTCATGCTGTCATGCTTTGCTTATGGCATGGATTACTATGCCTGCGCATGCTTACGTACGGTTGAACGATTAGGTACAGGTGATGTAGGTGGCTCTCCAAGCGAGGAGCGATGCTAATGGATACCTTCGACGCGATTCGCACTATCCTGGCTGTGCGCCAATTCCGCGATACGCCTATTCCTGAGGATATCGTACGGCAGATTGTGGAAGCCGGTCGCCTGACAGCCAGTGGCGGAAATAGCCAGCCGTGGCACTTCATTGTGGTCGAGGATAAGGACACATTGCGCCAATTGGGCACGCTTGCGCCGACGGGACGGTATATTGCTCAGGCGCCGCTCGCCATCGTCGTCGGCATAACGCGGAGTCCACTAGCCGAGTCGGACGCCAGCCGGGCGATCCAGTCGATGCTGCTTGCCGCATGGGCACGTGGGGTTGGCTCGAATTGGGTAGGATTTCACCATCTTGAGGGTGTCAAGCCGCTGCTTGGCATTCCCGACGATGTGGATGTGCTGGCAATTGTTCCGTTTGGCTATCCTGCCGCGTCTGTTGGAGCGGGCCGTAAGAAGCGTAAGCCGCTCGGCGAGGTCGCGCACCGTGAGCGATTTGGCCAGCCCTACGCGTAGGCCGCGGCTGGATTGATAGGGGTCCGCATGAAGCTGCGGCCGTTACCGGACGAGGTGACGCACCTGCTCGACAACGTGGATGCGCCGCCTCGACTGTCCTGGCAAGAACAGTTTGTGCTGTGACGCGAGCATAGGCTATCCTGCTTACATACCGCGCATACGACAGATATGACTCAATGGTAGTGAGCTCGGATATCGCGGCGCACCGCGATGATATATTCGCAGGGTATGAATTCGTCATAATGGTAAGAGCCGGGTGAGGTGGGGAGAGATGAAGCGGGTATGGATGGCTTGTGCGCTGGTGGCGCTGGCGCTGCTATGCGCGGCGTGTGGGGTAAGTAGCACAACGGGCGCACAGAGTGTGCAGGGTACGAGCGCGGCGGCAAAGCAACCTGGGCCGGGTGGTCTGGTGCGCGATGCGGAGGGGTTGCGGAAGGCACTGCAAGCCGCGAAGGTTACTATTTCAGATGGACCGCAGGTGACCGAACGATTCGTCACCATCACCGGGCAGACGTTGTTTGTGAATGGTGAGCGGGTCGAGATATTCGAGTATGCGACGCCGGAGGCGGCGAATGCGGAGGCGGCGCGCATTGATCCCGATGCGTGTATGGTGACAACGCCGAACGGGACGATTACGCTGGATTGGCCCGACTCGCCGCATTTTTATAAGAGCGGGCGCCTGATCGTGTTGTATGTGGGGACGACGGCGAGCATGAAGCAACTGCTGACGAGTATGCTTGGTGGGGAGTTCGCGGGTAAGTGATCTTACGTGGTGTAGCGGCCATAGTTCATCACCAGTATCTCGTTCACTTTCCCGCGTCCCTTGCCATTTGAGTTAATCGCTCTCGTCGCTTCTACCTTGAGACAATCATACGCCTGATAGAGGTCTGCGATGAACGGCGTATAAGCATTGCTCAGCATCACGTTACATCCACACAACGTTAGCTCATCTATGTGATCTTTCAGCCGGCGTTGCTCGTCTTTGCCAAAGCCATTCATGTCGTATGCGGTGAACGAAGCTGTGCTGGATACCGGGTCATACGGGGGATCGAAGTAGATGAAGTCGCCTGCCTGGGCGTCATGGGTGGCTTGCGCAAAATCGACGGTGCGAAACCGCACGTCGTTGGTGCTGAGGTAGCGGCTAACAGCACGAAGGACGCCTTCATTGACGATAGCAGGTGAGGCATAGCGGCCAAAAGGAACGTTGAATTGGCCCTGTGCATTGACGCGAAACAGGCCGTTGTAGCAGGTCTTATTCAAGTAGATAATGCGGGCGGCACGCTCAATTGGGCTGCGCTCAAAGTAGCCGCTATCTCGGTCCCAGTCGCGAATTTCATAATAGTAGTCTTCGCAATTGCGAGCCTTATGGTCACTCAGTGCTGCGATCAGGTCCTCGACATTGTCGCGAACGACCTCATAGCAATTGATAAGCTCGGCATTTGAATCATTGGCAATTGCGTGGGCGGGCTGGAGAGCCAACAGCACTGCGCCGCCGCCGAGGAATGGCTCGTAATATGTTCCCATCTTTTTCGGGCGGTGGGCAAGCAGCACCGGTAAGAGCTGGCGTTTGCCGCCTGCCCATTTCAAGAACGGACGCGCCAGAGGATTGGGTTTCACGCTATCACCCTTACAATTACAACGAGTCTTCCTGTGTATCCTAACCTCCAAGCGCCTCCTTGTAAATCGGCAGAGGATCCTCCATGGGTATCTTCACCTCTCATCCCACTTGATGCCTACTGTGCTCAGACCTGTGCATTGATAAAACAGCGTCAGTTCTGGCTAACTCACCGGGAGAAACGCTCGTCCCAGTTCATCCATAGCTGATTGGCCGCACGCACTGCCTATGCTATATTGGCTCCACGCATCTGATCACATACCAACCGAAAGACTGGAGCAGTTCACGTATGGCAGCCGAGGACCAGACCTCCCAGCCAGATACTGAGGCGAGGGATGCGCTTCCCTGGTGGGATGTACGTCACCCTCGCACCCTGCACCTGTACGTTGGTCTGTGCTGGGCGTTTACACCCCTTGCTCTCGCCAATCTTCATGAGCTGCTTGGCCAGCACCTTGACGTTGGGCTGAGGGTCGCTGCTGTGGTGTGGGTGGTAGGACATGTGGCGCTCATCTCTTGCGTGTTGAGACTGCACTTGATTCAGCGCCCACTTGGCGGAGTGCTCTTCGGCGCGGCGATAGTTGCAGCCTCTGCGGGCATCTGGGGTATAGCGCTGCTGATTGTCATACCGGAAACGCTGTCAACGAGCGACCTCAAACTTGTCAGTACGCTTCCGCAACTGTACATCTGTGCCCTACCACTCTTGTCTCTCAGCGCCACATATTCCAGCCCGCAACCGTCCACTCCGCAGACCTGAGTGCTTGCCCCTGCCCGGTCAGCGGGTTTGCCATCCACGGACTTCGTCGCCCTTTCACCATTTGGCGTATCCAGAACTTGCGTTAAAACAGGTGGTGGGTGTCCGCGTCACCTTCGCCTACTCGCCTGATCCCTAATGCCGAATGAGGCTGAGCAGGGCGATGAGGCCGAAGCTGAGCAGGATGAGGCCGGAGAGGTGATTTACCCAGCGGAGGGCGCGGAGATCGAGGCGCGAGCGCAGCAGGCCGACGCCGGTGCTGAGTAGCAGCCACCAGAGCGCCGAGCCGAGGAAGACGCCGAGCACCAGTTGCGCCGAGGCTGCGTAGCTGCTCCCAGTGCTTGCCAGCCCGAGACCGGCGAAGATCGCCACGAAGGAGAGGATGGTGGAGGGGTTGGTGAGCGTGAGCAGCAGCGTGGAGGCGTAGGCGCCGGCGAGGCTGTATTTGCCGGTCGTGGCGGCTTGCTCGGCGGGCTTGCTGAGGAATGTGCGGATGCCGAGGTAGCAGAGGAAGGCGCCGCCGATGAGACGAATCCAGATGGATTGGCCGATGAGCAGGCCGGAGACAGCCGTTAGTCCGAAGGCAGCTACGGCGCCGTAGCACATGTCGGCGGTGGCGGCACCCAGGCCGGAGACGAAGCCGGCGGCACGGCCGGCGGCAAGTGTGCGACGGATGCAGAGTACGCCGATGGGTCCCACCGGGGCGGCGATGGAGAAGCCCAGGATAAGGCCGCGGATCACGAACGAGACAGGCATACACAGTCCTCCCTGTGGACGATGCCAGGTGGTCCGCGAGCATGAGCTCTATATGAGACGCCCGCCAGACCTGTGTGGCCTGGCGGGCGTTGTCGAACATTGTATTCACACGAGCGACACGCACAGCTATCCAGACCGATAATCTGGCTGCTGGCGCTGCTGGCTGGTTGTGTGGGCTGAGCGGATCATGTAGGTAGTTATCTCGCTTCTCCCAATGGCCGATACACGTGTGGGCGCGTGTCGTCGCTCGCTCTGCTCAATAGTATCGCGCATGTGTTGTCCGCTCCGCAAGTGCGGACTCTGCATATACATGCATGAATGCATGAGATCATACATGCACGATGGTCTGGCCCTTGACGGGTTGGAACTACGGCGTGGGCGGATGGACTTGTGTGTCAACCGCCGATGGGGGCGCGATGGCAATTGGCACAGTCACTTCGTAGGACTCATGTGTCGGTTGTCCGATGAAGAGCGAATGGAGCTTGGCTAGCTGTGCCTGGTAGAAGCCGCTGGATTCACTTGCTTTCATATCGGCTTTGCTCTCCCAGCAGGAGAGGGTGTAGCTTTTGCCCATATTGCGATCTACCATCGAGAGGAGTCCGTCGAATCCCTGCTGCTTCCTGGCTTCCGGCAGGATGGAGTCGCGGAGGATGCGGGTCCCCTCGTCTATCTTCCCCTGTTGGAATATGGCACTTGTAACGCGTCCGTAGACTGAGCCTACTCTGAGCGCGGAGAGCTCATTGACGGTGACCTCATAGATCTCGCGTGTTGGCTGTCCGACGAACATGGGCAGAAGCTTGGCCACTTGTAGTTGGTAGGAGCCACTGGCCTCGTTGGCGCGCAGGTCGGCTTCGCTCTCCCAGAGGGCGTAGAAGGCGCTCTTGCCGGTGGCGCGGTTGGTCAGCATCAGGAGATCCCTGAACCCCTTCTGTCGCTGAATGTCGGGTACGATGGAGTCGCGGAAGATGCGGATACACTCGTCTATCTTATCCTGCTGGATCGTAGCAGTCGTCACTCGTGCGTGCATGGTATAACCTCCAGGTAAGGCATCAACGTTCTGAAGGACTGTTCGAGTAAGGCGGGGGTTGCTGCCCGGCACAGCCTCTGGTAGAACACACGCGGTGCAGGGTCCCCGGCCCTCGCCCTCGATGCTTTGTGAAGTTGCGACGTTTATCCTCCTGAAGCTGTTGCTCTCAAGTCAACGAATGCCGGGAGAAATGGCGCCACAAGCGCTATGCCAGTGGCATTGGTAAACCGCGAAACGAGGTCTTCGGACGGAGCAGTATAGTACTCGAACGGAGCAGCTGGAATGGAGCGCGTACTCACCGTCACGCCGGCAGTAGTGGACCGATGTGCTCACAAAACTATGTTATACTTATCAGATTGGGGATTGGCCGTATCAGTGGTCAGCATGTCATTTTTCGCTGTCGTGGAGGATGAGCGTTATGTATGGGCAGGTTGCTGCACGGCCTCACCTGCTGATCGTCGAGGATGACCGAGACATCCAGGATGCGCTTCACCTACTGTTTGCTGATGCCGGCTACGATGTTACTGTTGCGTCCTCCCTTTCCGAGGCGCTTGCCTTCCTCGATTCGACGACGTTCCAGCTTATCATCACCGATTCGTTTGCCCACAGGCCGGATACCATACTCTCCTCTCTCCAGATGCTGTTGGAGCGCGCACATCCTACGCCGGTCGGTATTTTGACTGCCTGGCAATTCTCAGAGGAAGATGCCGAGTGGGCAGGCTTCGCATTCCTTGCGACCAAACCGTACGATCTCGATCAGTTGCTTGCCCTTGTCGCCGCCGCCCTCGAAACACCGTTGACTCCAGAGCAAGAGCGCCAAGCGTTGACCGTGCGCAGGTATTTCGCGGAGTTGACAGCTAGAGACTGGGACTCATTCGTTGACCTCTGCACGGATGATGTGATGTATGTGCTGCCTGGCAATACGCCATTCTCGGGCACCATCGTCGGGAAGGCTGCATTTCGGACGTACACGGACGAGACATTTAGCATGTTTCCCGAAGCGCACTTCGAGAGGGTCCAGATCTATGCCTCGCCCACTGGACTCGCCGCTCGATTTGAGGGCTGGTGGCGCGCGCCTGATGGGAGCACACCGCACATGAGCGGCAGCACGCATTTCCAGTTT
>DASVOW010000530.1:0-5228 GCA_036383155.1 Ktedonobacterales bacterium | reverse complement strand
TCACTCATGACGTGCGAACGGTACGAGCTGCGCTACAGGTTGCGCAAGAGGTTGTTGAGCAGACCCGCTAGCGCACCAAGGGGCGCACCGCCATTGAGCAGATTGGCGACGGCGCACAGGAGGTTGCCCAGCAAGTTCCCTGCGCCCGACTGTGCTGTAATGTTCAGCACCACCTGATTCAGATGAACCATCAAACCCAGGAGGTTGAGGTCGAGTGGCCCAAGCGTCAGATTGAGAATCTGGCAACTGCCGCTGGCCGCCGCAACCGGCGCAGTCACGGGGACATTGGTGACTGTGCCAATGATAGCACCAGCTGCGTTGGTGAGCGTACCGCTCAAGGTTCCTACCGCAGCTAGGTTTCCACCTTGATTGACAAACTGAGTGATGTTGAGTGTGCCAGCAAAGGTTCCACCATTCGCCAGCGTTCCTGTTACTGGCGATGTAAGCGTAAGCGCACCTGCGTTCGGCGCGGCCTGTGGGGCCGCAAGCGCGGCCGGAACGAGCGCGACGAGTAAGAGGAGCGTCGCCCCAATGGCGAGCGCGCCAACGCGCAATCGAAGTGTCACGATATGTGTCTCCTTATGTAACGATTTCTACTTCGCTTCGAGATGACAGCAACCACTGCATCTCACATCCTGTCAGCGGTTATGCGCACCCTAGGTGTGCTGCACAGTAGGGCGACAGTGCATAAGGTATGCCGCCGCCTTGGAGCCGCATCACGATATATGGCATGCTTGTGGAGGCGCCTCCCCCCTTTCTCAGCTCGTCTCCCCGTACACGCCGGTACATCTTGGTGCATCATGGTACAGACTGCACGCACCAAGAGTGCTGCTTCGTTAAAGATAGAGAGACGCCGCCTGCGCGGCGCCCGCCATTGCTCCTCGCACGCTGCCCCTTCCTGTGGGACGGGGAACGATATGCTAAGCGCGGCGAGAGATGAGGGGGAGGTAGAGGATGCGGCAAACAATGCGGCCAGCCGCCGGCAGTATGCGGCACGTGATCACCAGCTTGGTGGTGGATGATAGCGAGTCAGTGCGCCGCCTCCTGCGTGGCCTGCTGGAGGCCGAGGGCTACATGGTGCATGAGGCAGCCGACGGGCAAGCCGCCCTTGAGCTCCTGCGCCGCAATCGGCTCCGCTATGTCGTGCTCCTTGACGGCGAAATGCCAGTGCTCAGCGGTTGGGAACTGCTCTATGCGGCTGAGGTAGAGGGCGGCGACCTCTTCGCCCAACATCACTTCATCCTCATGACCGCGGACCGCAGGCAGATCCCCTCCTGGTGTAGCGAGTTCCTCGAGGAACGCAACATCGCCGTGATTGAGAAGCCCATCTCGCCTCAAACCCTGAGCCGCCTCATGGCCGATGCCACCCTCCGCCTCACAGCCCGCTGAGGCGACATGAGGCGAGTGGAGAGAGATGGGCTGCTGAGCGAGGCTCGATCCGCACGCTGTCTAGCTTGCTGCCTGAGTGGGAGCAGCACCTGCGCAAGCGACATCGTGGAGGAGACCCGTATCTCCCTGCTTAGTGTTGATTGGCAGCTTGATGGATCAGATCCCAGAGTGCCTGGTCCCCTTGCACTCCCTGGCCAAGTGCCGAGCGCGTCACATACAGGCAACTCCCCTCATGTGCATTTAATTCGAAGATCGGCAGATCCCACTGTGAGAAGGCAAAGCCGTACCACGTCCCCTTCCCCGCCGCTTTATCTGCGCCCAGGCAGTCCGGCTGAGTCGTCGTGGGCGGCAACGTCAAGACCTTGTGGTACAGCTGCCGCACGAGCGCCGTATTTCCCACACTGGGTTGATGGCTGGACGTTTGCGTGGTCGAGATCGACAGCGCGAGCTTGTCGGGCTGTGCCGGCGCGAAGGTAGCCCCGGCCACGATCCCCGCAAACAGCCGGTTGAACTCATCGTTCAAGGCATGCACACCACCGCGCGCTAGATATGCGGCATTGACCGAGATCGTCTTGCAAGTAGTGGGGTCGATCTCAGCCGGAATGACCTGCTCTGCCGTGTGAAATACGAGCTGATATTCAGGGATGGTCGGCATGCTGCACGATTGGTCGAGAGGAAGCAGTGGGAGCGCCAGGATGGCGTTGTAGAGGCGCTGTGCCGTCTCGGCTGAGGCAATCCGCGCCGTCTGAGGCGCTTGCCCTGGATGCGGCGTGTAGGCGATAGCCAGCACATCCGGCTTGGCCGGCGGCGTCCCCTGATAGATGGCGGTATCTAGCTGCCTCCAGAAGTCCGTTGAGGCTTTCCTGCTGCCCGTCTCTCCTGAGATCGTCACCGGGCCACATCCATATCGCTGCGCATCAGCCGTTACCAGCAGTTGGCTGCCTTCACTAAAGGTCAGCGCATACTCCGGCCCAAGATCGGCTGTGCAACCTTGTTGCTGGGGCATCTGCGGCAGCGCATAGACCGTCGCATACAGCTGTTGCACCAGGCTGGCAACAGTCAACGTGACAGCAAGCTTTTCCTGCCCGATCCCGTGCTGATTGATCTCGATCCGCACACTGTCTGGATGTCCACTTGCCCTCTGTTGTCCACCTGTCCCCGGCTGTGCGCCTGTGCCGCGCCCGCAGCCACCGAGCGCGACAAGTGCCCCTATCAGGAGCAGCCCAGGCAGAATACCGCGCGATTTCTGTATCATGAGCAGTGTCTCCTTTATCCCTTGTATCCCTCGCGCACGATCACATCACCAGCGCAAGGCACTACCTGGCAGACGCAAAGGCGGCTCTATTTGTTCCATTGCAACAGACCGCGCTGTATACCCTGGGACCCCTCCTAGTGTTTTTGCGTGCCGCCACGGCGGATCCGCTCCACCTACCTACCTTTCGCCTCGGCGATCCTTGCCATACAATCCCCACCACACGCCGCAGGCACGCTCCACGCATGAATAGCGTATGGAGCGCGCCTGCGATGGATGAGACGGAGCAGGGCCGCCGCTACTGAGCGGCAGACGTAACGACAATCGAGCGAGCAGTAATAGACGAGCTGGCGGCTTGGCCGGTCACCGTCACCGCCGCGCCCGTCTTGAGATCAGTCGCGCTGCCTGTCGTGGGAGCAAGAATGACCGTAGTGGCGGTGACGCTATAGGTCAGTGTCTGGCCCTGCGCGTCGGTCAACACGATCTGCGACGAAGAGACTTCGCTCACGCGTCCGCCCTGACCATTAGTCGCGCCGAATCCTCCAGTGCCCGAGCCTGCGCGCCGGGAGCATGCGGGATTGAAGCCTGAGCCCGGTACGCGTGTCGCGCTCGGCTGGCGACCGGACGTGCTGCCTCTGCCGAATCCACCTGCGCCCTGCACGATAATGCGCTGCGCGATCGTTCCAGTCGCGTCCGGCGTCACCTGCGCTACCTCGCCCACCTGCACCGTGCTCAGGCTCGAGCTCGCGAGCTTGGTGATGCGCGTCGTCGAAGTGATCTGCACCGTCACGCTCCCCCCACTACTGGGACTAACTGTAATCGACCCAGCGCCAGTGCTCGTGATCTTGCCAGAGACGACCTTGAGGCTCGCTGTTGCGGACGCGGCAGGGGGACACGTCGGTGTTGGAGCTGCCGCCCCATTCGAGGCGGCGCTGGCTCCGCCGCAGCTAGCCAGCACAAGACACAGCGTCGCCGGCACTATCGCGGCCCACGCGACGCCCACTGTTCGGCGCATGACACTTCGCATCTGCATCGAAGTCTCCTCTTCAGGTAGGTTGACGATGGAGCCCATTCCACGATACCCACTATCGCGCTTGAAAGCCTCACGCTATACCGTGCAGTGAGTCTGGCTACTCCCTCACAGCACGACGGGAGCAGTCGCCACTGTTCAGGTCCCGGCCTACGCAATTATACCCACCTGATACGTCTTGCCGTAGCAGGCGCTACTTCACTCACTGAAAGGCACTGGCACATTCAGTAGCTGCACAATCCCTGAAAAATTGGCCTCTGCCGCAGCCTACCAGAGTCAGACAGACAATCGAGCGTACACGCCGAAAGTTGTAAATTTTCTGTATGGTCGCAAGAGACGCAACGCCAGCCGCAGTACACAGCCATGACAATACTCCGCTCGTCAGTTGCACCACGCCGCTCTTTTGGCTACAGTGTAGGGAGATGTTCGACTGGGACAAGGAGGTAGCAACACCCACACTCCGCACGACGTGAGAGCACGTAGAATTCGGAGCAACGGTATGCGCTTGGCAATTGGGCAGATGGCCCCAGCATTTGCGACCTACGATCTATATGGAAGCCCCGTTGCCCTTGAGAACTATCGGGGCGTGAACGTGCTGCTCTCCTTCTATCGATTTGCCGTCTGCCCGATCTGCAATGTCCGTATGCACCAGCTCGCACAGCAAGCGGAAGCGTATCAGCGGCGCGGGCTCTACTTCATCGCCTGTATCGAATCCTCCAACGAGAATGCGCACTACTACCTCGACCGGACCAATTACCCCTTCCCGCTGATCCCTAACCTCGGCGGCAGCCTGTACCAAGCATATGGTGTCGGCTCCTCGATGTTTGGCCTGATGAAGGGCATGCTGACCCACCGACAAAGCTACCGCGAAGCCAGCCGCCTCAACCTGGGCGGCTGGAATATGCGACGGATGGACGGCAACGTCGCGCGCATGCCAGCCGATTTCCTGATTGGGCCGGATGGGCGCATTCGCCTCGCCTATTACGGGCAGGATCACGGCGATTTCCTCAACCTGGAGGAGCTCGCGACGCTGCTGTCCTTCACATAGCCCGCCCCTCACAATTGTCATCACCACCCTGCTCATCGCCGCGCTCTTCCAACCGTTCAACCGTTGCGCCCTCGGCTGCAGTCGCTCGCCGATCACCGCTTCTACCACTTCAAGCACGATGCAGCCTACGAGGTAGCCCACGCACGCCTCGATCTGGCTACGACACACTGATGATCGCCTCCGTGCAGAGGAGCACCCTGAGCAAGCTTGATTTTTGCGGATGACGTTGTGATGACGTTGTAAGGAGGTGCCAGCAGATCACCGTGAGACTACTGTGATGCGACAGCAAGCCAATGTGATTCCCTCGTGATAGCTGGCTTCCATACTACTGTTGTAAGGGTTCTTCACAAGAAGGGCGCTAGCCAGGAGAGTAGTATCATGTCACGTCAAACAAGCCCTGCGTTCCAGTGGGCGGCGATCGCTATCAGCGCTGTCGCCGCGGTATGGACCTTTTTCCATATCATCTGGAACCTGCAGCAGCAGACCGCGGACGACTATTGGGGACAAGC
>DASVOW010000529.1:0-2777 GCA_036383155.1 Ktedonobacterales bacterium | reverse complement strand
TCCCGTCGTGAGGCGAGATCCCATATACGGCAGGCGCCGCGCTGTCACTGGGAAAGTGTGCTGCGGGCATGAGGAAGAATCCCGCCCACATTCCCATAGCTGGAAGCTCGCTAGATCCACTCCACCGTCCGGCATGGAGCGGAGGTCTGGCTATTACGACACCCTGGTGGGAGTATCCTGTGCGACCGATGGAATAGGACGCTCAGCGCTCCACGATTGGGCGCTCTTCCCTGTGGTCGCGGCAGCGCAGCTCCCGCATCGCCACACATCATAATCGTATCGGCAGAAGGAGACGATACAATGAGTGCGACTGGTCTCGACGTGTTCGACACGACACTGCAGAAGACCAACAGCTGGCTCAAGGATCTCATGCAGGCGCTTAACTGGACAGACAGGCACATGGCGTATTCCGCCTTGAGAGCCACCTTGCATGCCCTACGCGACCACCTCACGGTGGAGGAGGTGGCGCAGTTGGGAGCGCAGCTCCCGATGCTGATCCGTGGCTTCTACTATGAAGGCTGGGATCCGACAGGCAAGCCACTGCGTGAGCGCCACCTAGAGCAGTTCCTGGCGCACATCGAGCAGCAGTTTAAGGACGATGACACTGTCGATATCCTCGTAGAATCCGCGCAGGTTGCACAGGCTGTCTTCCAGGTGCTGTCACAGCGGATCAGCACGGGAGAAATCGAAGACGTCAAGCATGTGCTGCCTGCCGAGATACGGGGCCTTTGGCCTTGACATATGCACGCTTGATGCGAATCCAACCGGCGCGGACAACCTTTCGTGGGCGGCGAAGCGCGCGCAGCCGATGCCGCTCACGCTGTAGGGCTAGCCACCGCGCCGCCCGCACCATAGCTGCACCTGATGAACCGTGAAGCAGTGCGCATGTGCCCGCAGGTCTAGCCGCTGGCTGCACGGCAGGCCCTTCCAAGAACCAGGCATTGGTGGCCGCCGTAGCGCTTTGGTGGCTGTTTCAACGCAGACATGGGATGGATGGCTTTCGCCGGTACCGACTTTATGCTGATGGCGCTGGCGCCGAGGGCGCACGTAATCGGTGCACTCCCTTGGGATTGACCGCGATGGGAAGCGCGCCGAGTTCGGAGGTGTGCATGATGGCGATGACGTCAGCGGACGTATCGAGCGTCCCCTCCCCCTCTCCTTCTCCCCTACACATTCTCGGCATCGCCGGGAGCCTGCGCGCGGGATCTTACAACCGCGCGCTCCTGCGGGCTGCGCAGCAGCAAGCGCCGCAGGGCGTGGCGATTGAGCTCTACGATATCGCATCTATCCCGCTTTACAACGCAGACGTAGAAGCGCGGGGCGATCCCGAGCCGGTAGTAGCCTTCAAGGCGGCGATCCGCGCCGCCGACGGGCTGCTGATCTCGACGCCCGAGTACAACCACGGCGTGCCGGGCGCGCTCAAGAACGCCGTGGACTGGGCGTCGCGCCCGCATCGTGCCTCCCCGCTCGATAGCAAGCCGGTGGCCCTGATGGGCGCGACAGCGGGAAGGGGCTCGACGTTTCAAGCGCAGGCACAGCTCCGCGAAGCGCTCGTCTACGCAGGCGCCTGCACGCTCTCGCAGCCGGAGCTCTCTCTGTCGCGCGCAGACACCGCGTTCGACGTCATTCAGGATGCCGGAGTTGCTGGGCAATTGGCGGATCCCGATACCCGCGGCGCGCTGCAGGAACTGCTCGAAGCGTTCGCGCAGTGGGTGCAGGTGATCCACTCCACGGAAGGCGAACGATACCAGACCCACCATGCGCACCTCACGTCCGATCCGGAGCTGATCCCGCGCGCGTCGTAGACGTGGGAACGCACTCCTGGGTCTTGTCGCTGCGCTGACGGCGACGATGTTCGGTTCGCGGCGAGGCGCCCGAGGCCGACATGGGCCGCTCGTCAACCAGGGCCGCGTCGGTGCGGGGCATGAGTACACCGAGATCCGCAAATACGAGGTCGCCAAGCTGCTCACCGGCGGCCCTCCGCTCACCAATGTCGTGATTGGCCACAAAGCCGTCGAAGAGTACAGCGAGATCAAGACCGTCTTTGTCTCCTACCCCTAACGCTCACCTAATGCTCACCCTACGGCAACCATAGAGGCAGTATCAGACGAGCGCTTGATACTGCCTCTCCTCCACCCTACCCCAAAGCCCCCTCGTAGCACCGCGCCCCAAGCCACACCAGAAACCAACGATCAGCTCGGCAGTTCCACGCGGTGCCTACCTGCAATGCTACGCGCAGCATTCCCAGCGACACAAAGAGCGTTACCACGCCTTGCAGGCCCATTCTGACCTCGTGCGTCCCGCGACGTTTTCCCTCTCTGCGTACGCAAAAAGGTTCAAAGTGAAACGAGTATTACAGGAAGAATTGACAAACGTACAGCGATTCACGTATTGTTGTGCTTGCCGGGGTTCTCTTGAGGATTGGAAGGAGCGGAAATTCAGGACAGCAAGCCAATTGCATGTAAATTGAGAGAGAACTTTGCCATCATGCTGTTAGGATGAGGGAAGCGTAGCACCGCGATCTGCCCGGGATGAGAAAGCAAGAGGAACATGATGCGCGAGTCAAATGCAAACCCTGAGCGGAAAACACCATCTGATCGCTCGCGATCAAGAGGTATCACCCTCGCTCCTGTTCTGATCATCGCAGCTGCTGTTCTAGGAATCTTCGTCTTCACACAGTCCTGGCACGCCACAGGTGCAAATGACTCACCTCCTCCAAAACCGCAAGGCACCCAGACAAATAATCCCCCCACCACAGAAAGCTGGACACTTGCTAA
>DASVOW010000528.1:0-2492 GCA_036383155.1 Ktedonobacterales bacterium | reverse complement strand
AGCAGGTCTGATCGCTCACAATACGCACTGCACACACTGCTCGTGTTTGTGAAGCATCAATTTTCTGCGGAGACTTCGCTCCGCTGCTCCCAGTCCATGCAGGTGGATTTTGTGGCGGAGCGCAGCGGAGCCCAATTGCCTGCCGGGCACCGGCCGCGGTTTCAACCGCCCGCCTTCTAAGGCACCCTCTCACCACGCTATCCACTGGCAAGGTCTTGCGTCTCATGACACAATGCCCAGAGGATGTGCATGTATACCTCTCGTCGGATGTGGAGCAGGATTCACCCTTCGGGAGACTGGGGACCAAATGCAATGAGGCCAGCTACTCCGGGGACTGAATTCAAACGTCCCTATCGTCCATTGCCGCGCGCCCGCGCTACTCTGACCATGCAGCGAGCCACGCGTTTGGGAAGCCATGCGCTCGACAAACTCCTTCACACCGACGGCACCACCCGCTCGGCATGGATGGGATACGTCGCTGCTGTGCTCGGCGTCGCGCTGGCCTCCGCCGTCATCGCCCTGGCAAACCGTGTCGTCCCCATCAAAAATATCTCGCTCGTCTACCTGCTCGTCGTCATCTGGCTTGCCGTCAACTATGGACGCGGACCGGCTATCTTCGCCTCATTTCTCGCGTTCCTGGCCTATGATTTCTTCTTTATCCCGCCGCTCTACACCTTCACTGTCTCCGATCCGACCGAATGGCTCTCGCTCTCCGCGCTCCTGCTCACCTCACTCGTCGTGGGACAGCTCACCTCCGCCGTCCAGGCTCGCGCCGAGGAAGCCATCCAGAGCCAGCGCGAGGCCGTGGCGAGCCAGCAACGCACCGCCACACTCTACTCCCTGGCGAAGCTCATCGCCTCTGCCACAAGCGAAGAAGAACTGCTCGACGCGCTGGCTGCACGAGTACTGCAGGTCTTTGCCTCATCAGGAGTAGAAGCCAGTGCCATCCTCCTGCCCGATGAGAGCGGCCGTCTCACGATGCGCACTATCACTCCACCAGGAAGCCCGTTCGCCCTCGCCCTCTCCCTCGACATACCTGAGCACGCGGCTCAGGCAACCTGGGCGTTTGAGCGCGGCCATCCTGTCGGCGGCAAGCTGCGCACACCCGCCAAGAGCCTGACACCCCAGGCACAAACAAACGATGCGCACCCCGTCGTCTTCTTCGTCCCGCTGCAGAGCCGGCGCCAGGTCGTTGGAGTACTCGGCATTGCCGGTTCTCCAACCCTCCGCGACCTGTTCTCGGAGACACCGCTAGTGGAGAATGCCGGCGCCCTCTCTGTGGCACGCGACACCGCCAATCAGCCCGAAGTCACGCGACGTGCGCCCAACCCCCAGGCGACACTGTTCGCCGCATTCAGCAGCCAGATGGCGCTGGCTCTGGAGCGTCTCGCCCTGCAGCAGCAATCCATCCACACCGAGGCCCTCCGCGAGAGCGACCGCCTCAAAGATGCCCTGCTCAGCAGCGTCACCCACGACCTGCGCACACCCCTCGCGTCGATCCAGGCTGCCGCTGGCAGCCTCCTCGAACCCGATATGGATTGGAGTGACGAAGATCGCCGCGAGCTTCTTGAAACCATCGAGACCAGCGCCGACCGTCTCAACCGGCTCGTCAGCAATATTCTCGACCTCTCGCGGCTGGAGGCTGGCGTCGCACTCCCTGAGAAGCGGTGGTATCCGTTCGGCGATGTCATCGCCACTGTGCTCGATCGTCTCGATCTGGCGGGACGGACGGAAGGCAGACATATTGAGGTGGACGTGCCCGACGATCTGCCCCTGGTGCCAATGGATCACGCCCAGATGGAGCAGGTGATGACCAACCTGATCGAGAACGCCCTGAAATACTCGCCCGACGAGAGTATCATCCGTCTCCAGGCGCGCGTCACACGCAGTGGCAGCGAGCTTGAAGTGCGCGTCTCAGACCAGGGTATCGGCATTCCGCCCAACGAGCTACAGGCCATCTTTACCAAATTCTACCGCGTGCAACACGTGCGTCTGCCCTGGGCAAGCACACGCCCACCCACCGGCACCGGCCTGGGACTGGCAATCTCCGCCGCCATTATCGAGGCGCACGGCGGCCACATCTGGGCCGAAAGCGAGCTTGGGCACGGCTCAACCTTCATCTTTACCTTACCAATCCCTTCAGACAGACCAAGCGGCGAATTGCCGGAGATCGATCTGGCCAACACAGACCGCGCCATGCAACCACCAGCATCAGCCACCTCACCAGCCGAGCAGACATCGTCTACGACATCCACGGGAGCAACCCCATGACTCTTCCCGATCCCACGACTCCACCATCATCAGCGCCGGCGGCCGCCCCTCAGCGAACATCTGCTGGAGCGCGCGTCCTCGTGGTCGACGATGAGCCTGAGATTCAGCGCGCGGTGCGCAAGCGCCTCGCAGGCGACGGTTTCGCCGTAGAAGGCGCTCTCACCGGCGCCGACGGCATGGACCTCGTCGCTCGATGGCACCCCGATGTCGTGCTGCTCGAC
>DASVOW010000527.1:0-2317 GCA_036383155.1 Ktedonobacterales bacterium | reverse complement strand
AAGCATGAGCCCGAAGACTATCAGCGCGGTGCGCAGGGGGCGTCGGGGAACGTTACGCAGACCGATACGCATAAGGTGCGGCGTATGCAGCCCAAAGATCGCCAGCAGGGCAAAGGCAGCCAGGGCGGCCAGTAGCAGTGGCTTCAGTAACCCCTGCCCGGAGAAGGTAAACAGTGTATCCATGAGCTACATGCTTTCCAGGCGTCCCGCTCTACCGGACGGGTGCCCGCCGGAGCGCGGCGGCAAACAGATCTGCGAGTCGTTGCGCGCCAAGCGCTGACGGGTGCAGCCCATCACCGCTGACGTATTCCGGGTGCTGGGCCAGCTCACTCCAGCCACCGAAGATATCCACGAGCGTGATATTGTTCTGCGCGCAAAGCTCCGCGATTGCAGCGTTCCAACGGCTGATATCCGCCTGGAGTGTGTCACCTCGATACCCATAGAAGCGCGGAAGTAAACTCAGATCAGGCAGATTGCCGGCGACGATGCGCGCATGCGTCCCCTGCCGCAGCGCGGAAAACAGGGTGCCGATCTGTTGTCTAAAAGTGGCAAGCGGCACGCCATCTGCAAAATCGTTGACGCCTAGCCAGATTGTCACGACATCAGGTTTAGCGTCAAGAGCAACAGGCAGCTCGTCGAGCACTGCCTGATCGACAGTCTCGCCCGGAATGCCAAGGTTGATCAGGTGCACGTGGCCACCCAGCTGCGTGGCGAGTTGCGTCGGCCAGCTCTGACGATCGGGATCTTCGGTACCCACGCCGAATGCATCTGAAGCGCCGATGGCTACGTAGGTGAGCGAATAGCGATCACTCGCCTGTGTCGCCTGTCCGGTTGCCACTTGCCGCTGTGTCGCTGGCGATGCACCGCACGCACTCAGAACAACACACAGCAGCGTCGCGGCAAGCAGCAGCACGGTTGCCGTCGACTGCGAACAGGATCGGGGATGTGTCAAGACTGTATGAATTATCGGGCTGTGCTTGTCCATGCATTTTCGCTTGCTAGTTTGCAGACCCGCGACATGCACCGAATTGTAGCACGTGCCGCTCCCAGTGCGTTGAGTCTGGGTACGTCGAGCAAGGAACAGTGCGTTTTCCGTGCCACGCTTACAGCCGCTCTGCCGGAGCCCTCGCTATTTCCGTTCGCTCCCGCAGGAATCTCGCCCCGCATTCTGTGTAGTGACATCTTGGAGCCTGTTTGGCAACAGCCTGGCGACATCTGCCTCCGGCGGGACGAAGGCGCCACAGGTTCTGAGTGAGACCGAGGAATGGATAGCGCTCGGCTAGCTGCGCACGTCATCTGGTCGGCCAGGGCAGGGCAGGGCAGAGGTCGTGCGGCTAGCCGACACGATAGATGGTTTGCGTGTCCGAGAAATACACTGCGTGGTCCGGCCCCTGCTTCACGTCCAACTGGCAACCAGACGGCCCAGGCCGGACCGAGGCGTGCGGGCCTGCCGGCGTGACGATCCGCATCCCCTCGTTGAGGGTGCAAAAGACCAAGTGGCCGGCAAATTGGGACGGCCCTGCGGCATCAATGAAGGCGGCGCCGGTCGGCACCAACGCGCTGCTTTCACTGCTGTAATCGGGCGGCGACTGGTCGGCGGGGCAGGAGGACGACGCCAGCGGATGGCTGTACCCGTAGCAGTCCGGCCACTGATAGCCTCTACCTCGCGCAAGCGCCAGGATCAGGGTGTCATACCCGGTGGATGGGGCGCCGGCGTCGCCGCTTGGGCCATTGTTCGTGACCGCGATCTGTCCAGACGCGGACACAGCAATGCCGTAGGGATTGCGCAGTCCGTACGCCCAGACGGGGTTGGTGGCCCCGAAGGGATTGTCCGCTGGCACTGCGCCGTCGGGGCGGTAGCGCAGAATCTTGCCGCGCACATCTCCAGTATTCTGCGCCGCCGGGGCCGCGTGCTCTTCTCCAAGCGTCACATAGAGCATGCCATCGGCGCCAAAGGCCAGCCGGCCGCCCTTGTGACAGCAGTCCGCTCCCGAGGGGACCGTCACCAGGATGGTCGGATCGAGGCCCGTGCCACGGCAATCGCGCCAACGCACGACATGCTGTTGGGTGTAGTTCACGTCCGAAAAGAAGGCGTAGACGAACCGATCCGTGGTGAAGGTCGGGCTGATGGCGAGCCCAAGCAAGCCGCGCTCGCTGTAGCCGCCGGAGCGCTCCGTCGTGACTGTACGCACACTGGCAAAGGTGCGCGCGGCGCCGTCCTGCCACACCATAACCGTCCCCGACCGCTCCGCCCAGAAGAGCCGGCCGTCGGGCGCAAAGGCCAGGGCGGTGGCAAAGTTGGCGGCGATATTCCTGC
>DASVOW010000526.1:0-2791 GCA_036383155.1 Ktedonobacterales bacterium | reverse complement strand
GTGCTCAATTTCGCCTACGGTGCATTCTCGATGTTTGGCGCGTGCTTCCTCTATGTGATGCTGACGGGGCCGCAACTCAGCTTCTGGCTTGCACTGCCCGTGAGCCTGGTATTCGCGGGGATATTGGCTGCGGTGTTGGAGCGGCTGTTTGCGCGGCCTGTGTTGGAGGCGCCGGTTTTCACCAAGGCAATCGCCACGCTGGCGCTGGCGCTCGTGCTGCGGACGGTGGCGCAGATGATATGGCCGCAGCTCACGCAGACAGAGCACTTCCCCTTTCCGTTTGAGAATGCCGCGATCAGTATCGGCGGTGTCTACATCACAGTCAGTGCGGTTGCGGCGCTCGTCGTCACGGCGGTTGTCGTCGCGGCACTCGATCTGTTCCTGACGCGCACACGGATCGGGGTCGCGATGCGGGCTGCGGCGGATAACCGGCCGGTGGCGCGGCTGATGGGTGTGCCTGTGGGGCGCATCTTCTTGCTGACGTGGGTGCTGGCGGCAGTCGTGGGCACGCTTGCGGCGATTTTGCTGGCCGCTCAGCAGCATACGATTGACATCTCGTATATGGATCCGGTGCTCATCCTGGCATTCGTCGCCGCGGTGCTTGGTGGGCTGGAGTCGTTGCCCGGCGCGCTGATCGGCGGCATATGCGTTGGCTTGGCTGAGAACTGGCTGGCGCTGTTTCTGGCGGGGCATCAGATCGGCTCGCTCGACATCGGGGCTCCGGGCATTCGCGAGACGCTGATCTTTGGAGCTTTCGTACTGATTTTGCTGCTCCGCCCGCAGGGGTTGTTTGGCAAGGCGGAACTTCGCCAGGTGTAGTGAGTGGGATATATAGCGACTGAGCTTCAATGGCTTTGCATTGTGATTGTAGGCACTCTCGGCCATGAATGGCCGGAGCACGGGCGGAACGGAGCTTAAAAGCTCCTCCCTGCCGCGAGACTTCTGACCGAACCGTATTACGAGTTGGCTGTACTCTCTGGAATGCCTGTTTTTCCACCGGTCTTCGTCGCTTTAGGGAGGTTTCGCATGCAGACCTCGCGGCAATCGGAAGTGGCGCCGCTTACGGCGGAGGGTCCACCTGTAAAGCAGATGGTTGGCGGGGCCGGGATGCTCGCCAGGGTCTACCGATACAAGGGGCTGGCGCTCGCGCTTGTGGGGTGCATCCTCCTCGCGGTGTTGCCTAGTCTGTATGATGTGCTCTTTGGCTTCAGCGCGGGCTTCGAGCTTCACCGGATCAGCCTGATCGGTATCTTTGCGCTGGCTGCGTTCGCACAGAACATTCTGACGGGGTATGCGGCACAGCCGTCGCTGGGAAACGCCGCGTTCTTTGGGCTGGGGGGATATCTGCTCGCGTGGCTGGCGGGTGATCTCGGCATGCCGTACTGGAGCGCCGTGCTGGTGGCGATGATCGCGAGCGCGGTGGTGGGTGTCGTGGTGGGGGGGCCGGCGTTGCGCGTCTCGGGCGCATATCTCGCCATCGCGACGCTGGGCCTTGTCTTTATCGCGGGCTCGCTCTTTGATTTGTGGGACACGGCGGCCGGGCGTCAGAGTTACGAGATAAACAACCTGCCTGCCGCGCTGGGCGACGACCATTGGCTGTATTTTCTGGTGATGGTGATTGCTGTCGCGGTCTTTGCCGTGGGCGCGGTGTTGCTGCGGTCGCGGGTGGGGCGGGCGTGGATCGCGATTCGCGATAGTGAAGCGGCGGCGGTCGCCTGTGGCGTTCAGGTCACGTATTATAAGTTGCTCGCGTTTGTCGTGAGCGCGGCGGTGACCGGGTTGGCTGGGGCGCTCTATGCAATCTGGGCGCAGACGGCGGGCTCCTCGATGTCGAGCGCGGATCAGACGATCGTCTTTCTCGCGATGATCGTCGTGGGTGGGCTTGGGTCGATCGTTGGATCGGTGCTTGGCGCGCTCTTTGTGGGCTTCTTGCCGCTGGCGCTGGGGCAGCTTCCCTCGCCGCTTGCAGTGGGCGGGCTGACCATACAGCTCTCGACGCTGACGACGGGGATCTATGGGTTACTGCTGCTGCTGGCGCTGATCTTCTTCCCGGCGGGGCTTGCCTCGGTTGTCGAGAGGAGCCGGTCGCTGGTGGGGCGCCTTGCACGGCGGGGAGGCGGCGCATGAGTGGAACGGGGGATGTGCTGCTGCGGGCGAGCGGGGTGACAGTTCGCTTCGGCGGGCTGGTTGCCATCAATGCGCTCGATCTCGACGTGCGTGAGGGTGAAGTATTCGCGCTGGTCGGGCCGAACGGCGCGGGCAAGACGACGCTGCTCAACTGCGTGAGTGGCTTTGTGCGGCCCAGTGAGGGGGCGCTGACGTTTGCCGGGACGGATCTGCTGGCGCTGAGCCGTCACCGGCGGGCGACGCTCGGCATCGCGCGCACCTTTCAGAATGTGCAGTTGTTCTCCAGCATGACGGTGCTGGACAATTTGCTGACGGCGCAGCACGCGCAACTGAGAGCGACGTTCCTCACGAGTATGCTGCCGTTTGGACCGGCGATTGCCGAGGACCGCAAGGGGCGCGAGCGGGCACAGGAGATGCTGGCGCTGCTCGGTATCGAGCGGTATAGCGACGCGGTGGCGGGCGCGCTGCCGTTTGGTGTGCAGAAGCTGGTCGGCGTGGCGCGCGCGCTGGTGTTGCATCCGCGGCTGGTGTTGCTGGATGAGCCGGCGGCGGGTTTGCCGCATGCCGAGGTGGAGCACTTCGCGGAATCGCTGCGGCGGTGGCGCGGCGCGCTTGGGACGACGTTTCTCCTCGTCGAGCATAATATGCCGCTGGTGCAGCAGAT